>JANNBI010000047.1:0-7405 GCA_031385345.1 Paracoccaceae bacterium
CTGAAAAATCGGCGTAAAGAACAATTGCCGGCATCGGCACCGCGAATTCTTCGGAAGTCCGGGGGATGTTTGCCAGAATAACGCCCGCAACAAGGGGCGACATCACGGAGGCATGGATACTGGCCTGATCAGACTTTGAACTGCCGTTGCCGTCAGATCCCGCCGCTGCACCCATCACAATTCCCTCATTTCTGGTCAAAAATGTCGGCCCTGTCGGCATGTGATGGAAATCCGCCACGAATCATGAAACCTGCCGCGTCTATCATTGTCGTGAAACGATGTTTCGCAGGCATTTTGTTGCCAAAGGGACAATCGTGCCGGTTCGCTGTAATATTGATAGAGAGACGGACCCGATTGCTGTCGTTTTGAAAGGCTTTGCAGAGGCAGGATTTGCGCCCGGGGTTTTTCGCACAAAGCGCTAAAGGAAAAGGCGCCTTTAATCCCGTCAGGTCAGACGACGTACCAGATGATGCCACCAATCACAGCAGCGACGGTGGCGCGCAGGATTGACGAACCGCATCTGCGATTTGCAAAAGTTGTTTGGCCAAGGGACTGGTCTTGCGCCAAATCATGCCAATTGTGCGCGACGGTTGCCCGGTTTCAAATCGGCTGACCGACACTGCCGCCGAGCGAGTTTCCACCGCCACGGCCATTTCGGGGATTAAGGTCACACCAATCCCGGCGCTGACAAGTTGGACCAGGGTGGAAAGTGAGCTGCAATCCAGCAAACTTGGCGGCCGCGCTGAATGCATATTGCAAAACGACAGCGCCTGATCGCGAAAGCAATGCCCCTCTTCCAACAGAAGCAATTGCATTTCCCGCAGCATTTCGCGGCTGGGGACTGGTTTGCCGGCATCTTTTGCCGGGCGCACCAGAACGAAATCTTCCGCAAAAAGTGCCACTTCGGTCAAGGACGGTTCCGACACTGGCAGGGCCAGGATCGCGGTATCAAGTCGCCCTTCCGCCAGTTCCTGCAACAGCTTTGGGGTCATCGTTTCGCGCACCTGCACCTCTAGATCGGGGCTCATGTGCATAAGCTTGCCGATGATCGAGGGCAACAAATAGGGGGCTATAGTGGGGATCACCCCGATGCGAAGCCGTCCGACCAAACGCTCGTTCGAGGCGCGTTCAAGGTCTTCCAATTCGTCTACCGAACACAAAATCGCGCGGACCCGCAGCGCAAATTCTTCACCGAATTGTGTTAGCCGGATCTGGCGCGCGCCACGTTCAAAAAGTGCCTTGCCGACAGAGTCCTCCAGGTCTTTGATCTGCATCGACAAGGCGGGCTGCGAAATCGCACAGGTATCCGCAGCGCGTCCGAAATGACCGTGGCGGGCCAGTGCCTCAAAGTAGCGCATTTGTTTGAGGGTCAGGTTTTTCATGACGTGGCCTTATCACAATCGCAAAGAAAGTCACGTCGGGCCTATGGCTATGCGGAAAAAGCGAAAGGCGGAAAGGTTTGTCCAGCATCCTTGGCGCAGGACAGGACGGGCCGGATTATGCAGCTTACGATTTATGCAGCCCGGTCCGATCAGCGGGATTGCCTACTTTGATGCCATAGCTTTGGATCTTGCGGTACAGCGTCGGGCGCGAAATTCCCAAAGTGATGGCGGCCTTGCTCATATTGCCGTGGTGCTGCCAAAGCGAATCTTCGATCAACATGACTTCGGCATCTTTGAAGGATGCCGCGTTCGGCGGGCGTTGACCCCGTGCAGCCCGCGCAGCGTCCTGACCGCTGTTCGCCACAGGCGGCGCGGTGATTTCCTGAGGCAAATCCGCCAAGGTTACATGGCGCGTCTTTGCCAGAACGTGCAACCCTGACAAGAGGTTGCGCAATTCCCGGACATTGCCGGGCCAGGTATGGGCAAGCAAGGCCTCTTGAACATCGGACCCTAAAGTCAGCAGCTCGCGCCCGGTTTCGACACTGATTTTGCGGTTGTAGTGTTCTGCGATCAGCAAGACGTCCTCGCCACGGTCTTTCAGCGGTGGAATGGTCAGGATCACGGCGCTTAACCGATAAAACAGATCGCGGCGAAACCGCCCGGCTTCAACCTCGTCCAGCAAGGTGCGGTTGGTCAAAGACAGCACCCGAAGGGAAGGGTCGGGCTGATTTGGCGGCTGCAAGCGGGTCATGTGTTCGTCCAGAACCCGCAGCAAGAACAACTGGGTGTCGGCTGAAGCCTCGCCAATTTCATCAAAGCACATCGGTGCGGAAAGATCGGTGCCGAGTTGCTGCGTCAGGGCCGTTCCGAACATCTGCGGAGTTATCGCGCTACAGTTGACGGGAAGGAAAGGATGCGCGCCGTCCGGATCCATCCGCGAATGAATCAAGCGGGCAAACAGGTCTTTTCCGACGCCGGTTTGCCCCTCGATCAAGGTCGGTTCACCAACAGCGGCAATGCGATTGGCGGTTTCGAGGGCAGCAAGGATGGCGTCGCTTTTGCCGACGATCTTTAGGCCGGTCTTGCCCACAACAATTCCCGGCAGCGCCAGGGCCGCCGGTCGAAGCATCGGGGAGCCCCGGGAAATCGCCTGACTTGGTTTGAAGGCGAGGGCGGCGCCTTTGACATGTCCGTCGATTTCGATCAGCCGGATGTCTTCGCATCCATATTCCTGGGGAAGGGCGGCGAAAATCTTTTCCTCGGAAATGCCGTCGTGCAAATCCAGAAACCGGGCGCCAAGGCCAAGATCCCGTTCGGATCGCCCAACATCCACCCCACTGTTGCGGCTGAAAATCAGGCGGCCAAACCGGTCAATAATCGCAAGACCGTCGGACGCATCCGGCGCATGGGCGGGGAATTTGCCGATGATCGCTTCCATCAGTCGGATGTTCAGCAGCGATTGTCCCTGTTCTAACACCAGCTCGATATCGCGCGCCGCGGTTGCCGCAAAAGCCGCGTTGTGTTTCTGGAAGATAGAGGTCAGGCCGGAAAGGTTCACCACGCCGATAATGCTGTGATCAATGGGGTCGCGAATCGGGGCGGCGGCGCAACTCCAGGCTTTCATCCCTTCGCAGAAATGCTCTTCTCCATGCACGTAAACCGGCTGGCCGGTCCACAATGCCGTGCCAATGCCATTGGTGCCAGAGGCATCCTCGCTCCACACGCTGCCGACGGTCAGGTTGATCTTGTTGGCGCGCGACAAAGTGGAATTGTCCCCGACCGTTTCAAGGATGACACCGTTGCGGTCAGTCAGCAGAAACATGGCCTCGGCACCCGATAAAAGGTCACCGATTCGGGTCAATGTGGCCAAAGTCGCGCGGCGCAATTCGCTGACATCAAAGGTCGCGCTGGGCAGGGGATTGGAGCGTTCGAGCGACGGTGCTGCAAACTGATCGGGTTTGACGCCCGTGGTGTTGGACCGGACCCAGGATTGATAAATCATCGACCGCACCCCGGTCAAAGGCAGGCTTGGGGCGGTACGGTTCGCAAGAAACCGATTCCAGGCTTTTGACGTTTCCCGCGGGTCAACATCAGCGAAATCGAACCCAGGTCGGGGCGCTTTGAACGCGGTACGCTGGTCTGAACTCATGATTAAGTCCCCTCCCGTGGACTTAATGGTCGGCGGCAGGGATCCCTGACCGCCGCCTCTTCAGGGCCAGAAGCTACGCGATCTGAAGTCGCGCTTTGATCGCCTCTGCAAGATCATCCTCCGAATAGCTGCGATTGATCGTTACATCGGCCAAATCGGAAATCTTGTCGCCAAGTGTGCTGTCCAGAGGAGCAATGAAGCCATTCTCGGCGGTGGCGATCACAAATCGCTGTTCGCCGTTCACCCGTTTGATCTGGCCCAGAAAGTGCAATTGAATGCCGGAACTGGTATCGGCCAGAACCACCCGCCCATTCATACTGATGCGCAGATAGGGCACTGGAACGTCTGCAACACGGGGACCGGCCTGATCGATGATGATCAGACCTTGCGCTTGGGGGGGCGGTGCGGCTTGCTTGGCTTTGTCAGCGGAATATTTCCCGCCGCTAAGCGTGTCCGCCAGCTTTTCGATCGTCCCCCAGTTGCGCTTAATATGGGCCTGTGCCTGTTTGTCTTCTGGTCGTTCACTGCTTAGCCTGGATAGAATGTTCAAGAGCGTGCCTCCCTAGGTTCGCTTCTGTGGCGTTTTGTCGCAGTGAATGTCATTAGATATCACACTGCGACGATTCTGCTGCATCACAACTCTGAAGCCGCACTTTGGCGGCTTATTGTAAATAATCGTTACAAGCCTTGCCCTAATTGGGCCGTTGAGCAGCCTGCGGTTCCGCTGTTTTAACCTTTGCCCCCATGCGGCCTTCGCTGATCCAGCGGGCGGCCAGAACGAAGGCGCCCGTGGCAAATTCGCGGCCATGGGCGGCAATCATTTCTTCCCCGATCAGGGCAATGCGCTGAAAGAAGGCATCCTTGCTTTTCTCGTCGTCGGTCAGTTCTGCGGACATGATGGGATCTTTCTTCTCGGGTTCAAGATTTGAACATGCTGTCAGGAAATTCGACGAGGGCGGCAGAGCCATCGCTGCCCGCAAGGGCCAGATAGGCGCCGTTCGACGACCAGGCCATTGCCGTGATCGCGGCACCGGTGTCTTCGCGCAACAAAATTTCTGAGGGCTGGCCGATCTCTGCCAGACTAAGCAATCCATTGGCATAGCCGACCGCCACCAGATTGCGATTGGGGCTGGCGGCCAGCGCGCTGACCAGCACGAGGCCGGCCTTGCCGGTCACCACGGGTTGCCCCAGGGCCAAATCCCAGGCGGCCACACGGAACGCGCCAGAGGCAACAACCGTCCCGGTCGCCAGACCGAAAACAACACTGCGGACGGGCGAGGGGAAATTGCCGCGAAGGGTGGCGTGGTTCTTTGCGATGTCGATAATAAAGAAGCCATCCACCGCCAAGCTGGCCGTTAACCAGTGTCCGGTCGGATGCCAGTCAAGGCGGATCGGTGACCCCGTCAACCTTGTTTCAACCGGAGCGCGGTCTAGCCCTTCCATGTCCCAAAGCGACAGGCCGTCGGCATAGGCAACGGCGAGCGTGCGAGCGTCCGGCGAAAACGCCATGGCAGACACCGGGCGCGGCGCTGTTAGGCTGTGCGCGGTCTGGGCGTCGGACCCGGACACATAAATCTGCCCGGCGCAGGCGAAGGCGACGGTTTTGCCATCGGACGATGCCGCCAAGACCGAGATTTCACCGGGGGCTTTGGCGGCCATATGCACCGCGATACCGCCCGAGGTCAGCGCGTTGATCCGCCCGGTAGTTTTGGCAAAAGCAAAGCCTGTCGCCCCGAACGCCAACACGTCCGAGCTGCGCCCTTCGGTGAAATCGGCGGGTTTCAGGGGCAGGAACGGCTTGTCACGCGGTGCGATTGTGAGGCGACCGGTGTCGATCGCCCTGCGTGTGCGCAGCGTGGGTGAGGCTTTGTCGGCCGTCGCCGCCAGATGGACCGAACCATCCGCGCAGGCTAATGCCACCGCGCTATCGTTAGCGTTAAAGGTGATGTTCTGGACAAAGGACGACAGCGCCCAATCCCGGGCAATTAGATCAAACAATTGCAGATGCGCGCGTTCGTCTTTCATGGTCAGTTCCTTTTAAGACCCGTTCGCTTACGATTGGCAAAGGGCGGCGATATCAGCGTCGATTTTGGCCATCAGCGCCTCTAGTTTCTGAATTTCGGCTTCGGTTTCAGTCAATGCCTGCCGCATGTCGGTGTCTTCTATATACAGCGCATCCAAGCGCTCTTGATTGGCCAGCGAGTCGCCGCCTTGTTCAAGATCCCGCTCGGCGCACATCACTTCGATCTCTTTGCCGGCTACACGCTGACGGCGGCTTAGCATCTTGGAATTCTCTTGGCTTAGCAGAATCACCACCGTGACCCGCAGCTTTTGCAGATCGCCCATCTTTCCGGAAAATGCCTCTGCATCAGCCACTTGAATGCTCCTGGGAATGCCAAAGACACATCCGCAGACCCAAGCCTATTCCTTGCTGAAAAGTTTGCGACAGAAACCTAAACCGTAAACTTCCGTTACAAACCGTAGCCGTTCGTTACAGAAAATTATCCGCTAGGCCGACGCGAATTTTCGGCCCTACTCTCGCTCATCGAATAAAAATATGACCGCCGCGGCAAATCTGCGGAGGCTTAAGAACGAAGGAAGGGAGGCCTGCGTTGCGAATGAAATTCACCTGTTGTGAAAATGATCCGACGTTCTGGATGGCTGCTGATTTCAGTGATCGCAGTTCTCTGACCTTTGCCGACGGTCCTGCCAAAATCAACCTTAACCAAAAAGGTGAGCAACAATGTCAACTTTGACACTCAACAAGATCACGGCGCAAAAGGGCATTTCGGTGGCCGATGCGACCAAAAAGATCGCTGACCTGGGGTGGAATCCTTCCTATGTTCAGGAAGCGATGACCTATCCCAGCGACTACAAGATCACGAAGGCCCCCCGCGATCCGATGAAACAGGTGCTGCGGTCCTACTTCTCGATGCAGGAAGAAAAGGACAACCGCGTCTACGGTGCCCTTGATGCCGCATTGCGCGGCGACATGTTCCGCAACGTGGAGCCGCGCTGGGTCGAATGGATGAAGCTGTTCCTTGCGATCATCCCCTTCCCGGAAATCAGCGCCGCGCGGTCTATGGCCATGGTCAGCCGTCTGGCGCCGGGTGAAGATCTGCGCACCGGCTTTACCATGCAGATGGTCGATGAATTCCGCCATTCCACCATTCAGATGAACCTGAAGAAGTGGTACATGGAAAACTACATCGACCCGGCCGGGTTCGACATCACCGAAGAAGCCTTTGGCAAGTGCTATGCCACCACCATCGGCCGCCAGTTCGGTGAAGGTTTCCTGACCGGCGACGCGATGACCGCGGCCTGCATGTATCTGACCGTTGTGGCCGAAACCGCCTTCACCAACACGCTGTTCGTCGCCATGCCGTCCGAAGCCGCCCGCAACGGCGACTACGCCTTGCCCACCGTGTTCTTGTCAGTGCAGTCCGACGAATCCCGCCATATCGGCAACGGCCACTCCTTGATGATGGCCGCGCTGAAAGAACCCGAGAACCACCTCCTGATCGAACGCGACATGAAATATGCCTTCTGGCAGAACCATGCGATCGTCGATGCGGCCATCGGGACGTTTATCGAGTACGGCACGACCGACCGGGACAAGTCGAAGGAAAGCTATGCCGAGATGTGGCATCGCTGGGTCTATGAGGATTATTATCGGACCTACATGCTTCCGATGGAAAAATACGGCATCAAGATTCACCATGATGACGTGACAGCGGCCTGGGAACGGATCACCAAGAAGAATTACGTCCACAAGGTCGGGCAGTTCTTTGCGGTTGGCTGGCCGGTCAACTTCTGGCGCATCGAAGCGCAGACCGAGAAAGACTTTGAATGGTTCGAACACAAGTATCCCGGC
>JANNBI010000073.1:0-2235 GCA_031385345.1 Paracoccaceae bacterium
TCAGGGTGATCGGGCGGATGGTGTTTTCGACTGGATTGGTGTCCATCTCGACGC
The DNA here is from genome assembly GCA_031385345.1 of Paracoccaceae bacterium. Lineage (GTDB taxonomy): Bacteria > Pseudomonadota > Alphaproteobacteria > Rhodobacterales > Rhodobacteraceae > CAIYZT01. Next base: position 55 of record JANNBI010000073.1, read on the forward strand.
GTCCATCGGTCAAGAAGACCTGCAACCCGTCCCAGTGGCGATGGATATAGCCAAGCTTCTCGCCAAGGCGGGATTTGGCGGAGATGCGGCCGCGCTGTTGCGTCAGCCACAGACGGAAGTCGGCCATCAACGGGGCCAATTGCGCTTGGCGGATGGCCAAGCGCTCCTCGGGCGCACGACCACGGATGTTAGCCTCGATCTTATAGAGATGGGCAATGCGGCGCAGGCCCTCGGCGGCAATCTCGGAGCCGTCTTTTTGATAGATATCGTGCAGCTTGCGGCGCGCATGCGCCCAGCAGTAAGCCAGTGCCAGAGGCGTGCCGCCCACGCGGTGCGGTTCGGCCAAGGCATCATATCCGGCATAACCGTCGACCTGCAGGATACCTTCAAAGCCCCGCAGGATGTTCATCGCATAGCTTCCGCTGCGCCCGGGCGCATAGGTAAAGACGACGGCGGGAGGATCGGCGCCATTCCAGCCGCGATCATCGCGAGTTAAGGCCCAGAGATAGCCTGTTTTGGTTTTGCCCGCGCCCGGATCCAGCACGGGCGCTCGGGTTTCGTCCATAAAGAGCCGAGTTGATCGCTTGAGGTGGACCAGCATCCGGTCGACAACCGGGGTGAGGTGGAAGCCGACCTTGCCGCACCAGGTCGCCAGCGTTGATCGGTCCAGATCGACGCCACCACGGGCGTAGATCTGCGATTGGCGGTAAAGCGGCAAGTGATCGGCGTATTTGGAGACGGCGATATGAGCTAATGTGCCTTCGGTTGGCAGCCCCGCTTCGATCAACCGTGCCGGTGCAGCGGCTTGCAGCACGCCGCCATCGCAACGGCGGCAGGCATATTTGGGGCGGATCGTCACCCCTCTCGCGCATGTAAACATGCGCTGCCGGGCAGCGGATGACCTGGAAGCGGGCGGGGATGATGTCCAACCGTTCGCTGCGATCCTCGCCGATCTTCACCATGTCGGTGCAGCCACAGGGGCAAGCCATACGTGCAGGCTCGATCAGCTGTTCGATGCGCGGCAGATGATCTGGCAAATGGCCAAGATTGCGCTTGGCTGCAGGCCGTCTGGTTGTGCCATCCGCATTTTGCGCGGCTATGGCATCACGGACGGCTTCCGCTTCGGCGACAGCGGCCTCAAGGTCTTCGAATGCCAGTTGGCGGTCGTCAGGGTTCAACTGTTCTGACCGTTTGCCATAAAGGGCGTGGCGCAGTTCGGCGATCAGGTAATCTTGACGTTCGGTCTGCGCGCGCAAGCCCACCACTTCGGCCTGCATGGCAAGAAACGCCTCCCGCGCGGCAGGGGGAAGTGCATTCAGATCAAGAGGGTGGGAGGCCGGAATGGACATACCACTTCATACACCGGAAGCCCATAAAAGCCCATATTTACAAGGCGATCCGAGTCATTCTGTCGCGGATGGAATGGAAGGTCGTGGCGCATGGATACGGCGCCAATCGAGCCCGGCAAACAGCGCTTCAAACTGCACACGCGACAGCCGCATAACGCCATCGCCAACCTTCGGCCAAGCAAAGGCCCCCTGTTCCAGCCGCTTGTAAATCATCACAATTCCACTGCCATCCCAGAAGAGAACCTTCACCCGATCCCCCCGTTTGGAGCGGAACACCACCATTACACCAGCCTTCGGCGCAAAGCCCAACTCGCCCTGCGCCATCGAGGCCAACCCGTCATGGCCTTTGCGGAAGTCTACAGGCTTCGTGGCAATCACGATCCGGACCGCCTGATCCGGAAAGATCACAGGGCCCTCTTTAATGCCGCAGCCAATGCCGCCACCCGATCTGGGCTGCAGCCGGAGGCCACGTGCAGCACTGCACCGGCAATCTCGAGCTTGATTACCCCGGCATCGGCCATCGCCTCAGTCGGAACGCACTCAGCCACCGGCGCCAAAACGAGACGCACAAAAGCAGGGCCATCCTCAACTGGCAGAACAAGCTTCCCCTTGCGCGCCAGACCGCGCCATTCGGAAAGATGTCGCGCGACCAAACCATACCTCTGGGCCACATCACAAACACGCACCCCAGCCAACAAACTCTCGGCCACAATCCGCGCCTTCAGATCGTCAGGTCAGCGCCGCCGCCCCGTTGGACCATCCAGAACCTCTATGCGCGACACTCCCCTGCGACTGGGGGCCTCCATCCGGTGCTCAATTTGGTGCTCCACAG
>JANNBI010000075.1:0-15785 GCA_031385345.1 Paracoccaceae bacterium
GCGCGGCGGTGACCGTACGCTGTTTGTCTTGTTGCGGGCGCGCTGTTTTGTTGCGGGGTATGGCTTGGCTTGTTGGGGGGGCCAACCCCCCGAGCCCCCTTGGGAATATTTTGGCCACATTGAAGGCGGGGGCGGGGTGGAGTTATCCCCTGAAACCGCCCTGACCCCAGCCGGATTCCAATTGGCAGGACCAGCTGGTTCCTGCTAGGATTGGTGGTATGACCAAGCATGAACCCAAGATATCGGGGGCGGATGGACGCCCGGTGATCCGGCCATTGGACGAGGCGGCGATCAACCGCATCGCGGCGGGCGAGGTGGTGGAGCGTCCGGCCAGTGCGGTGAAAGAGCTGGTCGAGAATGCGCTGGACGCCGGGGCGCGGCGGATTTCGGTGGATTATTCCTGCGGCGGCAAGGTGTTGATCCGGGTGACGGATGATGGCTGCGGCATGACGGCGGCGGATTTGCCGCTGGCGGTGGCGCGGCATGCGACATCAAAGATCGACGGGTCGGATCTGCTGAACATCCGGTCTTTCGGTTTTCGCGGCGAAGCTTTGGCCAGTCTGGGGGCGGTGGGGCGTCTGACCTTGACCAGTCGTGTTGATGGGCAGGACGGCGCGCAGATAAGCGTGGCGGGTGGTCGTGAGGCGGCGGTTCGCCCGGCGGCGCTGACGCGCGGCACGGTGGTGGAATTGCGCGATTTGTTTTACGCCACGCCGGCGCGGCTGAAGTTTCTGCGCAGCGACCGGGCCGAAGCGCAGGCGATTGCCGAGGTTGTGCGCCGTCTGGCGATGGCGGAACCGCAGGTCGGGTTTGTGCTGTCGGAGGTGGTCGAAGGCGGGCCGCCGCGCGTGTTGTTTCGCGCCGATCCGCAGCCGGGAGAGGTTTTGCAGGCCTTGCAAGGCCGGTTGACCGGGATTCTGGGGGCGGAGTTTACCGCCAATGCCATTGCCATTGATGTGGAGCGTGAGGGATTGCGGTTGCTGGGCTATGCCGCCTTGCCGACCTATTCGCGCGGATCCTCGGTTCAGCAATATCTGTTCGTCAACGGGCGTCCGGTGTTGGACCGGGCCTTGTACGGCGCCTTGCGAGCGGCCTATTTCGATTTCCTAAGCCGCGACCGGCATCCGGCGGCGGTGCTGAACCTGATTGTGGACCCCGAGCGGGTGGATGTGAACGTGCATCCCGCCAAATCCGAGGTGCGGTTTCGTGAGCCGGAGGCGGTGCGCGGGTTGATCATCACCGCGTTGCGGACCGCTTTGTCCGGGGCGGGGCACCGGGCCAGCAGCACGGTGGGGGACGCAACCTTGGCGGCGCTGCGGCCCGAAGGGGTTGGGTTTGGGGGTGGTGGTTTCGCGGCGCGGGTCTATCAGATGGACCGCCCGTCGCAGGGCAGTTTCGCGCGGGCCTTGGCGTTTCAGGCCCCCGAAGGCTTTGCGGAAGCGCCGACGGCCCGGGTCGAGGCCCCCAATCCGACCGAGGAGGCGCAGGCCGAAAGCCATCCGCTGGGCGCGGCGCGGGCGCAGTTGCACGAGAATTACATCATCGCGCAGACCGCCACCGGGTTGGTGATCGTCGATCAGCATGCGGCGCATGAGCGGTTGGTCTATGAACGGCTGAAGCGGCAAAGGGACGAGACGGGCATCGCATCGCAGGCGCTGTTGATCCCGGACATCGTGGAATTGTCGCCTTCGGATGCGGCGCTGGTGCTGGCCCATGCCGCCGATCTGGCGCGGCTGGGTCTGGTGATCGAGGCTTTTGGCGGTGCGGCGGTGGCGGTGCGCGAAATGCCCGCAGCACTTGGCCTTGCCCCGGCGGCGGCGCTGCTGCGCGATGTGGTGGATGAGCTGGCCGATCTGGGCCAAAGCGGGCTGGTAGAGGCGCGGACCTTGGCGATCTTAAGTCGGATGGCCTGCCACGGATCCATCCGGTCAGGTCGGCGGATGCGGGCCGAAGAAATGAACGCGCTGCTGCGCGAGATGGAGGTCACGCCGCATTCGGGCCAGTGTAACCACGGGCGGCCCACCTATGTGGAGTTGAAGCTGAGCGATATCGAAAGGCTGTTCGGGCGCACATGATCACCCTGTTCGGGCAAAGTTTTGCGTGGAACTCGCCTGAGGCCCTGCTGGTCGGCGGCGCGGCGCTGGTTTTGTTGCTGTTTCTGGTCGGGATTTTGCGCGTGGCCGGGCGATCGGCCAGCGCGACCGAGCCCTTGCTGCGCGAAATGGGCTGGCTTGCGCAACGTGTGCAGGGCCTGTCGGACGGGCAGGAACGGCTTGCGGGCGGCTTGCACCATGTCAGCGAAAGTCAGGCGGTCGGTCAGACCGCGATGGTGCAGGTGATGGAGCAGCGGCTGGCCGAGGTCAGCCGGGCCATGGGCGAGACGCTGCATGGCAGCGCGACGCGGACGGCGCGCAGTCTGGGTGAGTTGCAGATCCGGCTGGAAACCATCGACAAGGCGCAGGCGAATATCGAAAAGCTGTCGGGCAACGTGCTGTCCTTGCAGGATATTCTGTCGAACAAGCAGGCCCGCGGTGCCTTTGGCGAGATCCAGTTGCATGACATCGTGCAAAAGGCACTGCCCAGCGATGCCTATGAAATGCAGGTCACGCTGTCGAATGGCAAGCGGGCGGATTGTCTGGTGCATCTGCCCAACCCGCCGGGGCCGATCGTGATCGACGCGAAATTCCCGCTGGAAGCCTATGAGGCGATGCGGCGGGCGGACACGCCGCGCGCGGTGCAAGAGGCCGCACAGGCGATGCGCGCTTCGGTCCGCGCACATATCCGCGCGATTTCCGAGAAATACATCATCGAGGGCGAAACGGCGGATGGGGCGCTGATGTTTTTGCCCTCGGAAGCGGTCTATGCCGAATTGCACGCGAATTTCCCCGAAGTCGTGCGCGAAGGATTTGCGGCACGGGTCTGGATCGTGTCGCCGACGACCTGCATGGCGACGCTGAACACGATGCGTGCGGTGCTGAAGGATGCGCGGATGCGTGAACAGGCCGGGGCGATCCGCAAGGAGCTGGGCGAACTGTACAAGGATGTCGACAGGTTAAGCGAACGTGTCGGCAATCTGGACCGGCATTTCAGTCAGGCGGCCAAGGATATCGAAGAGATCAAGGTGTCGTCGGACAAGGCCAGCCGGCGGGCGCGGCGGTTGGACAATTTCGACTTTGAAGAATTGGCGCAGGCCGATGCCAAGCCGCTGCCTCTGACCCCGGCGGCGGAATGAAAAGCTGGCTGGGGCCAAAGGATTTCATCACCATGCCCTGGGCCAATGGCAAGGGTCAGACGGTGGAACTGGCCCGCTGCGACCGGGGTGGCGTTATGGCCTGGCGCTTGTCGCGCGCTTCGGTGGTCGAGGCCGGGCCGTTTTCGCTGTTTCCCGGCATTGACCGGATCCTGACGGTGCTGACCGGGCCGGGGTTCGATCTGGAAGGCCCGGGTGTTTCCTTGCAGGCGCGGCCCTTCGTCCCCGTCGCCTTTGCGGGCGATGTGGCGGTGCGCGCGCTGAGTGTCACGGCCCCGTCCGACGATTTCAATGTGATGGTAGCGCGGGTGCATGGCCGGGCGGAGGTTCGGGTGCTGGGTGCGGCTGAAGCCTTGGCAACGGGCCCGCTGCTGGCAGTCTATTGGCCGGAACGGGCCGTGCTGCTGCTGACCGACGAGGGGCACGACTTTGACGGGGATGGCCCGGCAATAGTGGTGTCTTTGCCGGGAGCGGAAGAATTTTAGGCTAAAATTCTTCGTAAAAATCTTAGGATAAGATTTTTAGGGGTCAGATGCGGAAGAAGGGCTGCAAAAGCCGCGGGAAAAAGCCGTGGAATTTCAGCGGCGCATCGGTGGCGGCCAGACAGATGCAATCGGCACCGGGTTCCGCGATCGGGGTGTGGTCCACCGTTTCGGACGCGGTTTCGACATCGCCGGGGCCATAATGCCCCTCGGCGTCCCGGAAGGCCCCTTGTAGAACCAGCGTCAGTTCCAACCCGCCGTGGCTGTGGTCGGGCACGGCCATGCCGGCGGGAATGTACAAAAGACGAGCCGAGGATCCGCGCGCGGTGGGCAGGATGGCCTGACGCACGCCGTTGCCCAGCGATTTCCATTTGACCGCGGACAAATCACCGCCGACATATTGCGCCAGCGGGCCGGGCAGGATGCCCTGCCGCGCTGGATTTGCCGCCGCGACCGGGGCCGGACCCGCCAGACGCGCCATGCAGGCGCTTAGCGCGTCATCCTGCATCGCAGCAACCTGATCTTCCACCAGCGCGCCGCCCACAGCCTCATACGCGGCAAGTTGGGCGCGGCAGTCGTCGCACAAGGAAACGTGGGTCGCGATGACAAGGCTGAACGCCTCGGGCAGGGTGCCAGCGGCATAGCCCATCAACAGGGCGTCAGAGATGTGATGTTTGATGGTCATGGCTGTCATGTTTCAGGTCATCTTGTTGCGAAGGCGGTCAAGCGCCAGACGGATACGGGATTTGATCGTGCCCAGTGGCAGACCGGTTTCATCAGCCAACTCACTATGCGACAGGTCGCCGAAATAGGCGCGCTGGATCAGTTGGCGCTGTTTTTCGGGCAATTCGGCCAAGGCCGCCTGCAAGCGTTTGGTTTCTTCGGCGGCGGCGTACAGATCGGCTTGATCGGGCACATCGTCGGGGCCCCATTGGATATCTTCAGGCTCGGGGCGGCGGTCCTTGCGCGCCACGTCGATGCGGCGGTTCCGCGCGATGGTAAAGACCCAAGTGGCGACCGAGGCGCGGGCCGGATCGAACTGATGCGCCTTGTGCCAAAGGGTCGCCAGCACATCTTGGGCGCATTCTTCGGCCGTGGCGGCATCGCTGCCGGCCTTCATCAAAAAGCCCTTCACCCGGGGCGCGAAATGCCGAAACAGGGCGGCAAAGGCGATCTTGTCCTGCCGGTCGCGCACGGCCAGCATCAGGGCCGCCAAGTCCTGGCTATCAATCGTCACCTTCTGAATGCCCTTCGACTGCGACACCTTTGCAGGTGCAACATAGAGCCCACGCGCCGGTGGGGAAGAGGAGATTTCAAAGGGGAGCGTTTCTGCGAACATAACGATGATACGCGGGCTCTTGCCAACTGGATCACTTCATGATGTTGGGGCCCGCCTGCGGTGGTTTGGCGCAGGGATCCGGGGCAGGTCAGCGATCGGGCAAAGACTGATCTGAACCGGTGCGCGCCGCGTATCACTGTGAATGTCTGCAGATGGAACCGCCCTGAAATGCCCTTTGAAACTTTCGGACCGACGCCGCGCCGCATTGCCGTGATCGGCGCAGGCATCTCGGGCATGGCCGCCGCCCATTCTCTTGCCGGTGAGAATTCGGTTGTTTTGTTTGAATCTGAACGGAGGCTGGGCGGTCATGCCCGCACGGTTCTGGCCGGAAAGCGTGGCGATCAACCGGTCGATACCGGGTTCATCGTCTATAACAAGGTGAACTACCCCAACATGGTGGCGCTGTTTGACAAGCTGGGCGTGCCCGTGGTCGAAAGCAGCATGAGCTTTGGCGCCTCGATCAAGGGCGGCTGGATGGAATATGGCACGGCCACCAACGGCGCGTTTGTGGCGCAGGCGCAGAACGTACTGCGGCCGAACTTCTGGGGCATGTTCCGCGACATGCTGCATTTCAACAAGAACGCTTTGGCCGCCAGTCAGGAACAGGGGCTGACCATCGGCGGTCTGCTGGACAAGCTCGGGACCGGGGCCTGGTTCCGGGATTACTATATCACGCCTTTGTCCGGCGCGATCTGGTCCACCCCGACCCAAGGCATTCTGGATTTCCCGGCCGAGGCGATGATCCGGTTTTTCGCCAATCACAACCTTTTGGGCATTTCCGGCCAGCATCAATGGTACACGGTCAAGGGGGGCTCGATTGAATATGTCACCCGTCTGGGCGCGGAACTGGTGCGGCAGGGGGTCGAAATTCGGCTTGGCACCGCCGTTGCAGGCATCCGGCGCGAGGAGGGCGGCGTGTTCATCCGCGCCCATGGCGGCGAGTGGGAGGTGTTTGACGAGGTGGTGATGGCGACGCATTCGGATGTCTCGCTGGGTCTGTTGTCGGACCCCAGCCCGCAGGAACGCGCCAATCTGGGCGCGGTGCGCTATCAGCCCAACACATCAGTTCTGCACTGCGACCCTTCCGTCATGCCGAAACGCAAGAAGGTCTGGTCGTCTTGGGTGTATACCGAACCGACCGGCGCGCGGCCGGACCGGATCGACCTGACCTATTGGATGAATTCCTTGCAGCCGATTCCGCAGGACGATCCCATGTTCGTGACGCTAAACCCCAACAAACCGATCCGCGAAGAGATGATTTACGAAACTAACACCTTCCATCACCCGGTCTATGATCTGGCAGCACTGGAGGCGCAGCGTCGCATCCGGGCCACCAATGGCACCGCCAACACCTGGTATGCCGGGGCCTGGATGCACAACGGGTTCCACGAGGATGGGTTGGTGTCGGCGCTGGATGTGGTCGCGGGCATGAAGGCGCGCGTTCAGGGTCAGATGGCGGCATGAGCCGGGTCGAACATCTGCGCGGGGAAACCTTTCACGGGCGCAAAGGCGCTGTGACCAACAGCTTTCGCTACAACGTGGATTATGTGCTGCTGACCCCCGAAACCGCGCGCGGTCCGGGGCTGTTCAGCCGCAACGCGGTCAACCTGACTTCGGTCTGGGACAGTGATCATGGCGGCGCGCCGGGGCAGGGGACCGGGGTGGCTTGGGTGCGGCAGGTTCTGGCGGCGCATGGCCTGCCGGTTGCGGCGCGGATTGATCTTCTGGCCCAGCCCCGCGTCTTGGGCCATGTGTTCAACCCGGTCAGTTTCTGGCTGTGCCACGACGATGCGGGCGATCTGCGCGTGGTGATTGCCGAGGTGACCAACACCTTTCACCACCGCCATTCCTATCTGTGCCACCGGCAGGATCTGGCCCCGATCACGCGCGAGGATCGGCTGAGCGCGACGAAGATCCTGTATGTCTCGCCGTTTCAACCGGTGGAGGGCGGGTATGAGTTCCGCTTTGACATCACCGCTGACCGGATCGGGATCTGGATCGACTATTCGGCGGGCAAGGGCGGGCTGATTGCCACGTTGACCGGCACACGCGCGCCGCTGACGAATTGGGCGATCTTGACCACCTGTCTGCGGCGGCCCTTCGGGTCGCGCCGGGTGCTGGCGCTGATCCATTGGCAGGCGATAAAGCTGTGGTGGAAGGGGGTGGCCTATGCCTCGCCGCCCAAACCGCCGGTCGATGAGGTGACGCGGTGACGCGCGCGGTGCCGCAGGGCGCGCGCCTGTGGCCGTGGTCGCTGTTTGCAGCGCTGATCGCGGGGGCGGGACTGCCGATCTATATCAACGCGCCGAAGTTTTATGCCGAAAGCTACGGGGTCAATCTGGCCAGTTTGGGGCTGGTGCTGGCGGCGCTTCGGCTGATCGATGTGGTGCAGGATCCGCTGCTGGGCTGGTTGGCCGAAGTGCAGCGCGCGGCGCGGGCGGTCTGGGTCTGGGTCGCCTCGGCGGTGATGGCGCTGTCGATGTACGGGCTGTTCGCCGTGGTGCCACCGATGGCGCCGCTGATCTGGTTCGCGCTGATGATGGTGGCCCTATTTTCGGCGTTTTCGTTCCTGACCATCGTGTTTTACGCCCAAGGCGTTGATCATGCGGCGAATCTGGGCGCGGGCGGGCATCTGCGGCTGGCGGGCTGGCGCGAAACCGGGTCGCTGCTGGGGGTCTGCGTGGCGGCCATTACGCCGACCGCTTTGGCGGCGGTGACGGCGCGGCCGCTGACCGGCTTTGCCATTGGCTTCGCCGGTCTGGCGCTGGTGGCGACGCTGGCGATGCGCGGCAATTGGCAGCCCGGCCCGCCGCGCCCCGCCGCGCAGCCCCTGATGCAGATGATGCGGCCGATTTGGCGGGATGCGCTGGCCCGCCGCCTGCTGATCCTGTCCTTTGTCAATTCCGCCCCGGTTGCCATCACCTCGACCCTGTTTCTGTTCTACGTCGAAAGCGTGTTGCAATTGCCCGATCTGGCCGGGCCGTTCCTGCTGCTGTTTTTCTTAAGCGCCGCCATCTCTGCCCCGGTGTGGAGCCGACTGGCCACCCAAACCGGGGCCAAGCCGGTGCTGGGCTGGGGCATGGCGCTGTCGGTCGTCACCTTCTTCTGGGCGGCGTTCCTGATGCCGGGGCAGATCCTGTCCTTTGCGGTGATCTCGGCGCTGTCGGGTGCGGCGCTGGGGGCGGACATGGTGCTGCTGCCGGCCTTGTTCGCGCGGCGGCTGGCCGATCTGGGCGATGCGTCGGACAGTTTCGCCTTTGGGCTGTGGTCCTTTGTGTCCAAGCTTTGTCTTGCCTTTGCCGCCGCATTGCTGCTGCCCGCCTTGCAGGCCGCCGGGTTTTCCAGCGGCGGCGTGTCGGCTCCTGCGGCGCTGACCTTGCTGGCGCTGCTGTATGCCGCGCTGCCCTGCGCCCTGAAACTTCTGTCCTTGGGCCTGCTTTGGTCCCTTCCGTTAGAAAAGGCCTGATGCCATGTCGGCGTTGCTGAGTGTTGTGCTGCTGTTGCTGGTGCTGGTGCTGATCGCCCCGCGCTTCATCGGGTTTCGCGCCCAAAAGCCGCAGGATTATGCTGGAAAGGGGCCGATCATCGACCCGCGTCAGCATCTGTCGGGGCCGATCCTGTGCGAGGGGGTGATTTATGGTCCGACGGGCCGCGTTTCCAGCCGATTTGTCGCGCAGATGGAAGGTGTCTGGACCGGCGATACCGGCGTTTTGACCGAACGGTTCCAGTATGATTCCGGCACGGTGCAAAACCGTGAGTGGCGGCTGACGCTTGGCCGGGACGGCGCGTTGCGGGCCGAAGCGGCGGATGTGGTGGGCGTGGGCAGTGGCAAGGTCGAAGGGCCGACGGTGCAGATGCGTTATCGGCTGCGGCTGCCGCAGGATGCGGGCGGCCATGTGTTGAACGTCACCGACTGGATGTATCTGTGCGACAACGGCACGATCATCAACCGCAGCCAGTTCACTAAATTCGGCGTCAAGGTGGCCGAACTGGTGGCCACGATGCGCCCGGTGACAGCATGAGCTTTCAGGGCAAGACCTATTGGTTGGTGGGGGCGTCCGAAGGGCTGGGCCTTGCGCTGGCGCAGGCGATGGCGCGCGAGGGGGCGGATCTGATCCTGTCGGGCCGCGATGCGACGCGGTTGGCGGCGGCGGTGGCCAGTGTGGCGCGTCCGGCGCGCGGCGTGGTGGTGGATGTGGGCGACGATGCCTCGGTCGCCGCGGCTGCCGAGCAATTGGGACCGCTGGACGGGGTGGTGTTTCTGGCCGGGGTCTATTGGCCGACGACTGCGCAGGACTGGGACGCTGCCAAGGTCACCGCGATGTGCAATGTCAACTTTACCGGCTGCGCGCGGGTGATGGGGGCGGTGGTGCCGGGCATGGTGGCGCGCGGGTCGGGGCATGTGGTGATCACCGGGTCGCTGTCGGGGTTTCGCGGGTTGCCGGGGGCCATCGGCTATGCCGCGTCCAAGGCGGGGACGATGGTGCTGGCCGAATCGATGCACTGCGACCTGCGCGGCACCGGGGTGCGGGTGCAACTGGGCAATCCCGGCTTCATCCGCACGCGGTTGACCGACAAGAACGACTTCTCGATGCCCTTTCTGATGGAGACGGAGCAGGCCGCCGACCACATGCTGCGCCTGATGCGCGGCACGGCGTTCAAATCCAGCTTTCCGACGGTGTTTTCGTGGCTGTTCCGGCTGTCGCAATTCCTGCCCGACTGGGCCTATTACCGGATCTTCGCGCCGAAATCCTAAAACGTCAGCGCAACGATAAAGAACCCGTCCATGCCGCCCAGATCGGCCCAGTAATCGGGCCGCAGCCGCAGCGCGCCCTGCGGCGTGGTCCAGTCCGGATCCAGACCGGGCAGGCTGGCGGGCAGAACGCGCAGGCCGGGGTGGCGGGTCAGGGCGGCGGTCAATTGATGCTCTCCCTCTTCGGGCAACAGCGAACAGGTGGCATAGACCAGCCGCCCGCCGGGTTTCAGCCAGCCAAGCGCGCGGTCCAGCAGTTGCGATTGCAGCGCGGTCAGCAGGGCCAGATCGCTGCCGTCCTTGGCAAAGGGCAGGTCGGGGTGGCGGCGGGTGGTGCCAGAGGCGGAACAGGGCGCGTCCAGCAGGATCGCGTCAAAGGGCGCCTCGGGCTGCCAATGCAGGGCGTCGGTGACGATCAACTCGGCATTTAATCCCAGCCGTTGCAGGTTTTCGGCCACCCGCCCCATGCGCGGGCCCGAGATGTCCAGCGCCGTCACCGCCGCCCCCATCGCCGCCAGTTGCGCGGTCTTGCCGCCCGGTGCCGCGCACAGATCCAGCACGCGCGCGCCGGGATCGGGGGCCAACAGACGGGCGGGCAGGGCGGCGGCGGCATCCTGCACCCACCAGCCCCCGGCGGCATAGCCCAGCAGTCCGGTGATCTGACCGGGGGCGGTCAGGCGCAGGCTGCCGGTGGGCAACGGCGTGCCTTCGGGCAGGTCCGCGCCGGGTTTGAACGACAGGTCCAGCGGCGGAACCTGAGCCTGAACAGCCTCGATTGCCGCTACGGCGTCGCGGCCATAGGCATGGACCAGCGGCTGACGCAGCCAGCGCGGCAGTTTCTGGACCGGACCGGACACAGGCTCTGACGGGATCTGGCGCAGGATGGCGTTGATCATGCCCGATTGGTGGGTGGATTTGCGATCGGTCTTGGCAAGCGCCACGGCGTCATTGACCACGCCGTGCGGGGCGGCCCCGGTGGCGATTTCGTGCAGGGCCAGCCGCAGGATATTCAGCACCGGCAAGGGCGGCGCGCGGCGCAGATATTGGCCAAGGGTAATGTCCAAAGGTTCGATCTGGCGCAGAACATCGGTCGCCAGCCGCTGCGCCCGGGCGCGGTCCTGTGGGGTCAGATTGGCCATCACGGCACCGCTCAGCGCCTGCGACAGCTGCTGCCCTTCGCCCAGAACCGCATCCAGCAGGGCGACAGCGGCCCCGCGCGCGCCGATGGATTTCGCCCCCAAGGGCGCGTTGGTTTGACCTTTTGCCACGTGGCGCCCCTTGTTGCCGGATCAGGTTCTGCGCCCTATATCAGGGCCAAGCCAAAGGTGTAACCATGTCTGATCTTGAGATCCCGCAACCCGATCTGCCGCCCGAGGCGCTGCGTGCCCTGGCCGAGGCCGAGGCGCGGCGTCGTGCCGCGAAACCCATTGACCGCCCGGCAGAACTGGGCGGACGCGACGGGCCGGAGCCTGTGCGCTTTGGCGACTGGGAGAAAAAGGGCATCGCCGTCGATTTCTAAAGGGTCGTGGTCAGGGTCAGTGTTGCCCTAATCCAGCGCGAAAACGGCAGAGCGGCCTGCGCCCTTGTCCACGGTAAAACGCAAAGCCTCGTTGCCCTGCGCTTCGACCAACTGGCAGTTGTAGTCGATGGGATAGCCGCTCCAGTCCATTTCGCGGCAGAAATAGCCGTCCTGCCAGACCCAAGAGCCGGTTACGTCCCACCCCATCATCGAACCGCTGATCTGGCCATCGGGCTTGACCGTCAGGGCCACGTTCCATGTCGACAGCAGCAGTTGCTTGCCGTCGATCAGTGACAGAAACGCCGCGCGGTCCGAGACGGCGGTGAAATCGGCGGCCAAGGCGGGCGGGGCCGTCAGCAGGGCGGCGGCGGCAAGTAGGTGGTGGCGCATGGTGGACCTGAGGTTGCTATGCTAGTGGTACGCACAGGATCGCGATCTGGATCAGGTCAGCGCACCAGCGTTACGCCGCCCGGATCTCAATCGCGGACAGATCCATGCCCGCACCGCCCAGAATCGTCGCCAGCGGCACACCGTCCAGCACAAGGGTCGCGTCGCCGGTTTCGGGATCTTCTTCAAAGGTGACATCCGGGGTCGGATGCAGATCGGCGTCGTAGATCAGGATCAGGCCGTCCTGCCCCTGCGCGAAGTCTGAAATCACGGCGGGGGGGGAGCCTGTGGTGTAGTCATGCAGCACGAAGGTGTCCGCGCCGTCCTGACCCGCGCCGTAGTCGCCCGCGCCAAGGTCAAGGATGTCGTCGCCGTCCTGCCCGTTCAGCGTGTCTGATGCGCCATCGCTGGTCCCGCCTGTCAGTTGATCATTACCCGCGCCCCCGGCCAGATCATCCGCCCCCAGACCGCCAGTCACAAGGTCATTGCCGTGATCGCCCAGCAGCACATCGTTGCCGTCATCGCCGGACAGGCTGTCGTCGCCTTCGCCCCCTGTCAGTGAGTCGTTCCCCGTGCCGCCCGCCAACAGGTCATCGCCCATCTGCCCGGCCAGATCGTCATCTCCGTCTTCGCCCGACAGGCTGTCCTGACCATCGCCGCCGCACAGGCTGTCGCTGTCCGCGCCACCGGCCAGCAGGTCGTCGCCGCCGTCGCCGGACAGAACATCCGCGCCCGCGCCACCATATAGGCTGTCCTGACCGCCATAGCCTTTCAGATCATCAGCGCCGCCCCGACCGTCCAACTGATCCTGACCGTCATGGCCGGACAGGAAATCGACCCCGTCATCGCCCTGTTGTGCGGCGATCGACCCCGTGCCCGATCCGGACTCTGCCCCAGGGTCAAGAATAGAGGTGCCGTCCCCCGCCCCAGTCTCTGGCGATTCCCCGTATTCGTCGTCGTCGTCATTCTGCGAGGCCGACATCATGGTGTCTGCGAAGATTCCGGCCATCAGCGCGCCCAAAAGACCTAGTAACCCAAGCATCAAGCCCCCCCGAACAACCGGCGTGCAGCGATATGGTCAGACACGTTAACCATGATCCAGCCTAAGCCTTTGTTAAATATCCAGATAATCCCCAATTGATAGCATAATGCCGCCCGCGCTTCTATCGCTTTGACTGCCGGATTTTAGGAAGATTGACCGGTCCCGCCACAATCCCGGCACCTTGCGGGCCAAGTCAGCGGTTGGGGCGGGTCTGGCGGGCGAAAGGGCTTGCCTTTTGCCGGCATTGCCCCTAAACGCCCCCATCCGAGGCGTGCAGCCTCGGTCAAGGGCCTTGCTGGACGACATCCCGGCCTGCGCCGTCACCTATCAACCCGAAAGGATACACGATGTCGATCACTGTCGAAGAAAAAGCCCGCCTGATCAAGGAATACGCGATCAAGGAAGGCGACACCGGGTCGCCCGAAGTACAGGTTGCGATCCTGTCCAGCCGGATCGCCACCCTGACCGAGCATTTCAAGTCGCACAAGAAAGACAACCACTCGCGTCGTGGTCTGTTGATGATGGTCGCACAGCGCCGCAAGCTGCTGGACTACACCAAGGCCAAGGATGAGGCCCGTTACGCCTCGCTGATCGCGCGTCTGGGTCTGCGCCGCTAATCCGGCCAGCCGACAAGATCGAACGCCCGCAGCGCAAGCCGCGGGCGTTTTGCTTTTGTGGCGCGACCCCGGTATGATCGGGCGGGCAACAGGAGGCGGGACATGACCTTTGATGACGTGATGGCCCGCCTTGCGGACCTGTCCAGCCCCGACCTTTTGGCGCGCAACGCCAGCAATGGCGGTGGATCGGTGCCGATGGGCGATATCCGCGCGGTCGCCAAGGCGATCAAATCCGATCACGCGCTGGGACAGCGATTATGGGCGACGGGTCAGGTCGATGCGCGTCTGGTGGCGCTGTTGATCCTGAAGCCCAAGGCGCTGGACCTGTCCGAGGTCGAGGCGATGGTGCGGTCAAACGACCGGCTGTGGGTGTCGGACTGGCTGAATTCCTATGTGGTCAAACAGCATCCCGGCAAGGAAACCCTGCGCCAAAAATGGGAGCGCGACCCCCACCCCTTTGCGGCCCGCGCCTATTGGAGCCTGACCGCCGAACGCGTGGCGAAATCGCCCGAGGGGTTGGATCTGGGCGGGTTGCTGGACCGGCTGGCGGATGAGATGCCCGGCGCGGATCCGGTGGTTCAGTGGACGATGAACAATACCCTCGCCGGGATCGGCATCGCGCATCCGGAGTTCCGGGCGCGGGCCTTGGAAATGGGCGAGGCGATGGGGATTTACCGCGACTATCCGACGCCGAAAGGCTGCACCTCGCCCTTCGCGCCGCTGTGGATCGGGGAGATGGTTAAGAGGGCGGGTTAGAATGGCAACAGCGCGGCCCAGTCGGCCCGCACATGAACCACGCGCAGAACGTCAAGCGTCAGGTCGTCGGCGCGAAAGATGACAAGGTGCGATCTGTAGGAATGAACGCGCACCGGCGGGTCAAATTGATTGTTCTCGCGCGCTAGAGTTGGCTGCTCGGCCAGCAGGGAAAGGACACGATCCAATCCCATCAAATAAACCTCGGCCTGCTCGGAGGACCACCGCTCTACCGTGTGGTCCCCAATGCCATCTCTATCGGTGTCGGCCATCGCGCTGAAAACGACGCGCCGCGTCACCGTGACTTTCGTTCCGCGATATACTTCGCCATGTCATAGGGACGCCCCGGACCCGAAGCCAGACCTTCATCAACAACCGCCTGAATTTCTGCAATCGCCTGCCGCCGTTCCTGATCGCGCCGGATAAGGTCGCGCATGTAGTCGCTTGAATTGCTGAAACGACCGTCCTTTGTCTGATCTTCGACAAAGGCCTTCATTTGATCGGGGAGGGAGATGTTCATCGTTGCCATGGGACGATCTTGCCGATTTTGGCAAAGTTTGTCAATCCGTGCCCCCCTTCCCAAACCCGCCGTTTTCCTGTATGCGCCCGCAATCTGCGACGTGAGGCCAGCCCCCGGCCGCATGCAAAGGATAGGGGGCGGCGGCAATGGGGCCGCTTTTGTAAACGGGAGACGCGGCAGGGGCCGTGGATGCTCTCTTATAGGGAACGATCAATGT
Organism: Paracoccaceae bacterium; assembly: GCA_031385345.1. Lineage (GTDB taxonomy): Bacteria > Pseudomonadota > Alphaproteobacteria > Rhodobacterales > Rhodobacteraceae > CAIYZT01. The sequence goes on from JANNBI010000075.1 coordinate 14,880, forward strand.
TCAACGTGACGAAAAAATCAATCCAGTGGGGCCGTGAAACGCTGACGCTGGAAACGGGCAAGATTGCCCGTCAGGCCGATGGTTCGGTTGTGGCGACCTTGGGGGAAACCTCGGTCATGGCCAACGTGACCTTTGCCAAAAAGCCGAAAGCCGGTCAGGATTTCTTTCCGCTGACCGTGCATTATCAGGAAAAATACTATGCCGCGGGCAAGATCCCCGGTGGTTTCTTCAAGCGTGAAGCGCGTCCTTCGGAAAAGGAAACGCTGGTTTCGCGTCTGATCGACCGCCCGTGCCGCCCGCTGTTTGTCGATGGCTTCAAGCATGAAGTGCTGGTCATGGCGACCGTGCTGTCCTGCGATCTGGTGAATGACCCCGATATCGTCGCGATGATCGCCGTTTCGGCCGCGCTGACGATTTCCGGCGTGCCGTTCATGGGCCCGATCGGGGCCGCCCGCGTTGGTTTTGTGGCCGGCGACTATGTGCTGAACCCGGAAATGGACGACATGACGCAGCTGCGTCTGAAGCCCGATCAGCGCCTTGATCTGGTCATTGCCGGCACCAAAGACGCCGTGATGATGGTGGAATCCGAAGCTTACGAGCTGACCGAAGAAGAAATGCTGGGCGCGGTCAAGTTTGGCCATGCCGCCATGCAGCCGGTGATCGACCTGATCATCGATTTCGCGGAAAACTCGGCCAAAGAGCCGTTTGACTTTGTGGCCCCGGATTATTCGGCGCTGTTTGCCAAGGTCAAAGCAGCTGGCGAAACCCAGATGCGCGCGGCTTTTGCGATCCGTGACAAGCAGTTGCGGACCACGGCGATTTCGGCGGCATCCTCCACGATTCTGGCGGCGCTGTCGGACGAGGACAAGGCCGATGCGAACCTTGGGTCAGCGATCAAGCAGTTGG
>JANNBI010000125.1:0-14456 GCA_031385345.1 Paracoccaceae bacterium
CCTAACGGAGCAACGCACCTGCGCCACGATATCGCCCCGGCCACCTTGACTATCCCCCCTTATTCCTAATCAAAAAGAAGGCCCGCGACGCGCGGGCCATCTCAACTAAATCCGTCCGCCGCGCCCTAACCCGGCCGTACGGCAGACGGCCAAAAGGCCAAAGTCCCCACAGCGCTGAACCTGCCCGAGACCAAAGCACCCCGCTTTCCAATGCGCGTTCCGCATTGCGGCTGCGAAGCCATTTCTGTCCCGAAACAACTTAAGTTCGCCGCGACTTTATCTGAATCAACATCCTTGGCAGTAAAGGCAAAGCCATCATCGCTCTGGATCTTCACTTGGTCAAACGCCGCTGCCGGCAGGTAATTGGTCAGGTTTTCCTGGCGAAGCCCGACCTCGTCCGAAGTAATTCCCTACCTAGGATTGACCGCACTCGCCAACAGCGCAAAGCCACCGTCCGTCAAAACCTGCCCCTGACCAAACCCCTTCTCAGGCAGATGCGCGGTTAGGGCTGTGCCAGTGATGCTCGTTTTGCGTCCCAAATAATCCCCACCGCCTACCCCGGATTGACCGCCGTGGCCCACAGTGCAAAGGCGCCATCCCGCTGGACCTGCACCTGCACGAACCCCGCTGCCTGCAATTGCGCAGTCAGGGTTCCGGCGGTGAAGCCGGTTTTATGGCCCATGAAGTCATTGCCCGCAGCCACTGCCGGGCGAAACCCGTACAGCATGTCCAAGGGGGCGATCGGCCCCAGGGCCGACAGATAGGCCGTGCCTTCCAGATTGCCCTCGGAGATCAGGGCGGCGACCTGTTGCAAGTCGGGCATCGTCACTAGCACAAAGCCCTGCGGACGCAGGACACGGCGAAACTCGGACAGGGCCAGCGGCACCTCATGCGCGCGGAGATGCTCCAGATTATGGGCAGACCAGACGGCATCGACCGATCCGTTGGCCACCACCGACATATCCGTGATGGAGGCGAGGATGTCCGGCGTCACATCGGGATCAATGTCCAGACGAACCTCGGTCCACAGATCGGCGGGGAAAAATGCTTGCGGCAGTTTGGCCGGGTACGCGGCACCGCAGCCGACATGCAGCACCTGACGGGGCTTTTGCGGCGTCAAAACCGGGGTGGCATGGGCCAGATCGGGCGGGGTGGCAAGGGTCATGGGCAACCTTTCAGGGTTCACGCAGGCTTTCCGACAGGCCGCGTTCAAGGGGATCAAGGAAGTAATCAAGGACGGACCGAGTGCCGGTCCTGACCTCGGCGGAAAGGGTCATTCCGGGCACCAAAGCCATGCCCTGCGGCAAATCCGGCGGCGGGGCCAAAATTATGATGCGCGCAGGATGGCGGGCCTCGGTCCCGCCTTCGGGCGTCACGGAAACCGGGCCAAGACTGTCAATGCGGCCCTGCCCCAGCCCAAAGCGGCGATAGGGAAAGGCGTCGATCTTCAGCGTCACCAGATCGCCCACCGCCACCCGCCCCAGATCAGACGAGGCGATGGTCAGATCCGCCACCAACCCGGCATCGGTCGGGATCAGGACAACCAAAGGCTCTGCCTCGGCCATGATGGCACCGACGCCGCCGGGAGCGACGGAAATCACCACCCCGGCCTGCGGGGCCACGATTTCGGTCAGGGCGGCCAGATGGCTGGCCTTGGACAGGGCATCGTTGATCTGGGTCAGGCGCAAGCGCAGGCGAGGCAGGGCCTCGGCCGCGTCGCGCGGCAGATCGGCGGCAAAGACTGCACGGTCGTCCTGCGCCGCGCGCAGGCGGCGGGCCAGATCAGATTGGCGGGCCCGAAGCGCGCTGACCTCGGCCTCGGCGGCCAGACGGGCGGCGCGGGCCACCAGCGCGTCGATCCTTGGCGCCGTGTTCCGGTCAGCCAGATCTTGGCGCATCGCCTCCACCTGCAGCGCGATCTCCAGCCGCTCGGCTAGCGCCGGGGCCATGGCCGCCAGCGTCGCGGCCTCGGCCTGCAAGCCGGTGATCGCCGCGTCCAGACCCGCCAGACGGGCCGCATCCTGCGCCCGGTGTTGCGCCAGAATGCCCGCCTGCTGCGCATCCTCCGCCGTGCGGATGGTCAGATCAGCTCCCGAAACCTCGGCCTCGGCGCAGGCGATCTCGGCCCTCAGGCTGCGCGCTTCGGACATCAGGGCGGCGCGGTCAGCCTGTGGCAGCGTGGCGTCCAGCCGGGCCAGCACCTGCCCCGCCACCACCAGATCGCCGGGCCGCATCAGAAGGTCTTGCAACACGGCGCGGGCATTGGGGCGCAGCAGCATCGGCGGGGCGTCGGCGGCGATCCGGCCCGGCGCGGTGACCACCACATCTACAGGCAACAGCGCCGCCGCTAAGGTGAGCGCCGCCAAAAGCCCCAGACCCAGCGCTGGCCAGATCCGCACCAATCCCGACGCGGGTTCCGCAATCAGCCGATCAAGATCGGTCTGAAACGCCAGTGCCAAGGGGCTGACGCGCGGGCCATTTGCGGGGGCCACAGGGGCCGCGGTCATGACAGATACTCGGTCTGTTGCTGCCACAGGTGGCGGTAGATCGCGCAGCGGTCCAGCAAGACCCCATGCGGCGCCATATCCACCACCCGCCCATGATCCAGCACCAAAATCGCATCAGCCTTCACCAAGGTTGACAGCCGGTGCGACACGATTATCAGCGTCCGGCCCTTGGCAATGGCCTGCAAGTTGCGCGTCACCAAAGCCTCAGACTCCGGATCAAGGGCCGAGGTCGCCTCGTCAAAGATCAGCACCTTTGGCGCACCCATCAGCGCGCGGGCGATGGCGATGCGTTGGCGCTGGCCGCCCGACAGGTTTGATCCACCCTCTTCGACCGGGGTGTCATAGCCTTTGGGCAGACGGCGAATGAACTCCTCTGCGCCGGCAAGACGGGCGGCAAGGCCCACTTCTTCGGGGCTGGCACCGGGGCGCGCCATGGCAATGTTGTCGCGGATCGTACCGCGAAACAGCATGTTGTCCTGCAGAACCACACCGATATTGCGCCGCAGATGGTCCAGATCGATCTGGCGCAGATCGACGCCGTCCACCTGGATCAACCCGGTTTGCGGCACCTCGATGCCCTGGATCAGCCGCGTCAGCGTCGTCTTGCCAGAGCCGGAGCGTCCAACAATCCCCACCACCTGCCCCGCCGCCACGTCAAAGGTCAGCCGGTCCAGCGCCGGGGTTATCGCGTTGGGATAGCTGAAACTGACCTGATCAAAGGCCAGCCGCCCGGTGATGTCATGCTTGGCGGGGCGGCTGTGCAGCCCGCGTTCGGGGCGCTGATCCATCACCCCGGCCAGCATCCGCACCGACAGCGCCGCCTCTTGATATTCGTTGATCAGCCCGACGATCTGCACCAAGGGGCCCGAAACCCGGCCGGACAACATCAGAAAAGCGACCAGCGCGCCGACCGTCATTTGCCCTTGCAAGACCGCCGCCGCCCCCAGACCCACCACGCTGATCTGCATCAACTTTTCCAACAATCCGGTCGCCGCCCCGGCAAAGGCCGCCATCGCGCCCACATCCCATTGCCGCCGCAGCGACAGGGCCAGTCCATCCTCCCACAGCCGCCGGCGGGCCGGTTCTAGCACCAGCGATTTCACCGCCCGCATGTTGTGCAACGTCTCAACCAGATGGGCCTGACGTTCGCCCTCGGCATGGTACAGCGCGTTCAGCCGGGTGCGGAAATAGGGCAGCAGCAGCCCGATGCAGCCCGCAATCGCCAGCGCAAAGCCAAAGACCACCAGCGTCAACTGCGGGCTAAGAAAGGCCAGAATGACCAGTAAAAGCGGCAAAAACGCCGCGTCCAGACCGGTCTGAAACAGCCGCCCGGTCAGAAAGGCGCGGATCTTTTCGGTCTGCTGGATATGCCGCGCCATGACGCCCGCCGGCACGGTTTCAAATGCGACCAAAGGCAGCGACAGCAGATGCGCAAAGGTGCGCCCACCAACCAGCGCATCCACCTTGCCCCCCGCCAGCATCATCAGCCTTTTTCGGACATAGGTGAACCCCGCGTCAAACACCGCCAGCACCACGAAAATCGCCACCACCGTCGCCAGCGTGTTCCAGGCCTGATGCGCGATCACCCGGTCCACGATGGCTTGAAACATCAGGGGCAGCGAAAAGGCGATTAGATTGCCCGCCAACCCCGCCGCCACCACCCCCGCCAGCAGCGATTTTTGCGCCGCCAGTGCAGGCATGAACCATGACAACCCGAACGGCCCCGTCTGCGCCACCTCGGCCATTTGCGGTTGCACAAGCAGGATGCGCCCGGTCCAGCTTTGCAGGAATTGCGCCCGTGGGATCAGCTGGATCCCCGCGCTTTCGGACATGGGGTCCAGAATGGCGGCCATCGGCCCCGCCTCCTTGACCACGACCAGCACGAGGATCACCCAGCGCCCGTCTTGCATCGGCAATAGCGCCGGATAGGCCGTGCCCAGTTCGGCGGCGGTGGCCCAACTGCACCCCTCCAACAGGCGGGTGCGAAACCCCGCCACGGCCAGCGCCGTCGCGACCGACGGTGCCATATCGCCCGCCACCAACCGCGGCAGATCTTCGGGACGCAGCGCAATGCCATGATGGCTGGCGACCAGAAAGGTCGCGCGCAGCGCCGAAAGCCGCCGTTCCTGAAACGCCAGTTCCTGGCCAAGTTTGGGGTCCGAAATCGTCATGCCCCGACCCTAGCCGCGCCAGACTTAAGACAAGGTTACTCAAACTTGTGCAAAGACCGCGAATTTGCCAATTCCCCTGCCCACGCACCCTTGCCAGCGCAAAGCTGCATCCCCTACTCTGCGCCAAAGTCATTCGGGCGGGGATCATCGTGGGTTTTTCAGTAAAGTATGTGGTGGCCCCCTTGGCAGCCCTTGGCATGGCGCTTGCCGGGATGGCCGGGGCCGCGCCCTGTTCCGACACCAGCGGCGGTTACGAGGCGTGGAAACCCCAGATGGCAGAAGAAGCCCGCGCGGCGGGCATCGGAGATCGTGGTATCGCCGCCCTGATGGCCACCGGCTATTCCAAGGCGACCATCGGGGCCGACCGCAACCAGAAAAGCTTCAAATACACGCTGGAGAAGTTCTTGACGGTGCGCGGGGCCGACACGATCATCGCGCAGGGCCGCGCCCGGCTGAAAAAGAACCCCGATTTCTATGCCAGTCTGGAACAGGCCTACGGCGTGCCCGCCGGGGTAATCATCGCCATTCACGGCATGGAAACCGGCTTTGGCGGCTTCATGGGCGACACGCGCGTCGTCTCGGCGGTAGCGACGCTGGCCTATGATTGTCGGCGGTCAGAGTTTTTTACCGGCCACCTTCTGGGCGCTTTGGCGCTGGTGGACCGGGGCTCCATCTCGGGCGAGACGGTCGGCGCCAAGCACGGCGAATGGGGTCATACCCAGTTTCTGCCCGCCAATGCGCTGAATTACGGCGTCGATGGCAATGGCGACGGCGTGGTGGACCTGAACAACCTGTCCGACGCCCTGACCTCGACCGCGAATTACCTGCGACAGAAGGGCTGGAAACCCGGCAAAGGCTATCAAGAGGGCGAGCCGAATTTTGCCGTGATCAAGGAATGGAACGCTGCCAAGGTTTATCAGCAGGCCATTGCCCTGATGGGCGCGCAGATCAGCCGCTGATCGCGGTTCCTGACGCCACGCTTTCACCCTTGCGCGGCGCCAACCCTTGCCCTATCCAGCCGCCGCAGTGGCTCGTTCGTCTATCGGTTAGGACACCTGGTTTTCAACCAGGTAAGAGGGGTTCGACTCCCCTACGAGCTGCCACTTCCCCCTTCAAATTCGCGCCCCCTACCCCCGCCGCGCAATCCCCGTTAGGCTGACCCAAAGCAGCCCGATCCGCAGGATATGATGAAAGACGAACCCCGCCCGCACCCGTTCCGTGATTCCTCGCAGGATATTGCCGCCACCAAACGCCTGCCCGACACGCCACAAACCCGGTCGCCGGCCTATCGCCTTGCCTTTGCCGACCGCGATTTCATGACGCGTGAGGAATTGCGGCCCGTGCGCCTGCAACTGGAACTGCTGAAACCGCAAATGATCCTGGACGAATGCGGCATCACCTCGACCGTGGTGCTGTTTGGCGGTGCGCGCATCCCCTCGGCCGAACACCGCGCCAGCGCCCGCACCCCGATTCTGGCTGACCTTTCCGTGTATTACGAGGAAGCGCGCCGCTTTGCCCGACTGATCACCGAACGGTCCATGCAGCATGATGGCCGCGACTGGGTGGTCTGCACAGGTGGCGGTCCCGGCGTGATGGAGGCTGGAAACCGTGGCGCGGACGAGGCGGGCGGCCAGTCCATCGGCCTGAACATCGTCTTGCCGCATGAACAGGCGCCCAATCCCTATGTGACGCCCGACCTGTCCTTCAACTTCCACTATTTCGCCATTCGCAAGATGCATTTCCTGATGCGCGCCCGCGCTTTGTGCATCTTTCCCGGTGGTTTCGGCACCCTGGACGAGATGTTTGAAGCCCTGACGCTGATCCAGACCGGACGGATGAAATCCATCCCCTTCCTGCTGTTTGGCCGCGCCTGGTGGGACCGCATCATCGACTGGACCCATCTGGCCGAGGCGGGGGTGATTGCCGAATCCGACCTGTCCCTGTTCAGGATCGTCGAAACCGCGGAAGAAGCGATTGCCGCCATTGACGGTTGGCCCGGCCAGAACGAACCAGCCCGCTAAACTCCCAGTCCCTAAACCCCCAACAAGCCCGGCAACTCGGCCATATCGCGAAACAGCACCGCGCCCTCGGCCTGCAAGGCCAGCCCGGTCGGCCCGCCCTTGGGCGCATAGCCAAAGCAGCGCATCCCCGCCGCCCGCGCCGCCCGCGCGCCATTGGCGGAATCCTCGATCACCACGGCGCGCGCCGGATCGGCCCCCAACTGCGCGGCGGCGTGCAGATACAGGTCGGGCGCGGGTTTGGGGCGGCCCAGTGTCTGGCCCGAATAGACATGGCGACCAAAGGCGGCCAGAACCGTCGGATGCTGGCCCAGCGTGATCGCCATCTTTTCATCCGACCCGTTGGACCCTATGGCTATGGGCACGCCCATCGCCTGCAACCGCGTCAGAACCGGGGTGATTCCCGGCACCAGATCGACCCCCCAGCCGCAGCTTGGCATAGAGCCGCTGATAAAACCCCTCCACCCAAGTCTGCGGCAGATCGGCCCCCAGATCGCGCGCCTTGGCATACAGCCCCGCCACCGTCCCGCCCAGAAACAAATGCTCCATCTCGGCACGGTCCAAGACCAGCCCTGCCGCGCCAAGCTCTTGCCCCAGCAGCGAAAAAGCCACTCCCTCGCTGTCCACCACCACGCCGTCGCAATCAAACAGCACCGCCGAAGGGATCATGCGGCGGCCTTCAGGATGGTCACAAAGGTATCGCCATATTTGCGCTGATCCAGACGGTCAAAACCCGGCAAAAGGGCGGGGGCGCGGCCCTCCTCCCAGATGACCAGCGCCCCCGGCGCAAGCCAGTTGCCCTTACGGCAAGAGGCGAGCGCAATCTCTCCCAGCCCCATAGCATAAGGCGGGTCCAGAAACAGCATGGAAAATGCCGAACCCCGGTTGTCGGGCAGGCGGGTGGCGTCGAACCGCAGGATATCCGTTTCGGCCTCGGCCCGCATCAGGGCGATGTTGCGCTTGATCAGGGCGCGGGCCGTGGCCCCGTCATCGACAAAGGCGGCATGGGCCGCGCCGCGCGACAAAGCCTCCAGCCCCAGCGCGCCAGTGCCCGCGAACAGATCCAGCACCCGCGCCCCGGTCAGGGGATTGCCGTAGCCGCCATTGATCAGCAGGTTGAACATCGCCTCGCGCACCCGGTCCGATGTGGGGCGCAGATGCGCCTCGGCATCCCCCGCCCCGACCGGGGTCAGGTGCAGCCCACGCGCCCGCCCGCCGATGATCCTCATGCCTTCAGAAGATCCTTCAGCACGGTCGCAGGATCGGCCAGCGCAGCCTTGGACGGTGATTTTCCGTTTTCAATCAACCGCTTGCCCACCATATAGCCGCGCGGATCATTCATCGCATCCACCGCCAGCAGGGTATCACCCTTGAAGTACCAGAACGACACCGCCTCGCCCTCGGGACCACGGGTGACGATGTTGTCATAGCCGGTGTTCAGCCCGGCGATCTGCAACTTGCAGTCATATTGATCCGACCAGAACCAAGGCTTCGCGGTGTAAGCGGTTCCCGCGCCAAGGATGTTTTCGGCCACCACCTCGGCCTGATCAATGGCATTGCCGACCGATTCCAGCCGCATCCGCCCACCCCGATGCGGAAAGCTGGCGCAGTCGCCCGCCGACCAGATATGCGGGTCCGACGTGCGGCCCTGCGCATCCGTCTTGATTCCGTTGTCGATGTCCAGCCCCGCCGCCTCGGCCAGCGCGGTGCCGGGCACGATGCCCACGCCCGCGATGACGAAATCCGCCGGCAGTTCGCGCCCGTCCTTCAACCGCACGCCTGTCACCCGACCCGTGCCAAGAAGCCGGTCCAACCCTGTCTCCTCCAGAATCTGAACGCCGCGGTCGCCATGCAGGCTGCGGAAATAACTGCTGGTTTCCGGGGCGGCCACGCGCTGCAAGATGCGCGGCGCCATTTCCAGCACCGTGACATCAAGGCCCATCTTGCGCGCCACCGCCGCCGCCTCCAGCCCGATATAACCGCCGCCGACAATCACCAGCCGCCGTCCGGCGACGAATTCCGCCCGCATCGCATCGACATCGGCCAAGGTGCGCACAGTATAAACCCCGTCCAGATCGCCGCCCACCGCCGCAGGCAGGGTGCGCGGGCTGGACCCAGTGGTCAGCACCAGATCGGTATAGGTCAGCACGTCATCGCCGACAGTTACGGTCCGTGCCGCAGGGTCAATCGCGCTGACACGGGTGCCAAGGCGCAGGGTGATCTTCTGCTCGGCGTAATACTCGGCCGATCGCAGCCACAGCCGCTCCTCCTCCATCTCGCCCAGAAGATAGGCCTTCGACAGCGGCGGGCGCTGATAGGGTGGCTGCGGCTCTTCACCGACCAAGGTCAGCGCGCCGTCAAACCCCAAGGCGCGCAGCTTGGCCACCACCGCCGCGCCGGCCTGTCCTGCGCCCACCACCACAACATGGTTCATGTCTTTGCCCTCTGGTCGAATGATCGGTAAAACCCTATATCCCGCCGTAACGGAAACGCAACGCACGAGGGATAATAATGACAATTTCAGTGGGCTCTGTCTTGCCCGATGCCAGCCTTTTGATCCGGGGTGAGGCGGCCGTGGAACCCGTGTCGATGGCCGACAAGCTGAAGGGTCGCAAGGTAGTGATTTTTGGTCTGCCCGGCGCCTATACCGGCACCTGCACCACCAGCCATGTCCCCAGTTTCATGCGCGTCGCGGACAAACTGCGCGCCAAGGGCGTTGACGAGATCATCTGCGTTTCGGTCAACGATCCGGCTGTGATGAAGGCCTGGGGTGCCAGCACCGGCGCGGCGGACAAGGGCATCACCCTGCTGGCCGATGCAGATGCCAGCTTTACCAAGGCAATCGGTCTGGCCTTCACCGCCCCAAGCCAAGGCTTTTTCGACCGCTCGCAGCGCTATGCGCTGTATGCGGTGGACGGCGTGGTCAAGGTGCTGAACATCGGCAAGGAAACCAACGCCTGCGAGATTTCCGGCGGCGAGGCGATGCTGGACGCGATCTAGACGGCGCGTTGCGGATCCTGTTTTCGGACCAATCTGGAAACTCTGCGGGGCAGAGTTTCTTGGTTCGTTGGCCAACGCCGGAACGGCGTCGGCCAAGGGGGGATACGCAGGCCCCGACCTTGGGATGAATTTGGGCGCGCCTGTCTGGCGGGTGCGTTTATCGCGCCTGCCGGGGCAAGCAGGCGCGACCAAATTCGATTGAAATCAAATTTGGCATAAACAGCAGGCAGCGGCGTGTTACCCCCGCGCCCGACCCTCGCACAAACACTCAATCGGCTCTGTCAGGTCCCGCACCACGGTCGCCTCACCCGCGATCTTGTCCATCTGCTGCGCCAGCGCCAGATCCAGCTCGGACAATCCCTTCACGTCATGCGTGACCAAAGTCACATCCACCACGTTGTATTTGTTCGACCATTCCGGATGGTGATTGGCCTTTTCCGCCGCCAGCGCCGCGCGGGTCATGAACCCCCAGGCTTCCGAGAAATTCTTGAACTTCCAAACCTTGCGGATCGCGTCGCGGCCCGCAACCGCCCCCCAGCCCGTCAGCCCCAAACCAGGCAAATGTTCGGCGCGGTCGCTGTCTGACAACAAGGTGGCCATGTCGGTACTCCTTCAATCCTGATCGGTCTGCTCGGTCTTGCGAAAGGGGCCATAGGCGGTCAGCACCTCAATCTCTTCATCCACGGCACGGCGCTCTTCGGTCAGATAGCGTGCGACGGCGGCACGAAACCCCGGATCGGGAATGTAATGCAGCGAATGCACCGGCACCGGCAGATACCCGCGCGCAAGTTTGTGTTCGCCCTGCGCCCCGGCCTCGACCCGCAGGCCATGCGCGATGGCATAGTCGATGGCCCGGTAATAACACAACTCAAAGTGCAGGCAGGGATAATCCGCCAGACATCCCCAATACCGGCCAAAAAGCGTCTCGCGCCCGATGAAATTCAGCGCACCCGCCACTGGCTTTTCGCCGTCAAAGGCCAACACCAGCAGGATATCGTCGCGCATCGTGGCGTGCATCTCATCGAAAAACGCCCGCGTCAGATAGGGCGTGCCCCATTTGCGCTGCCCGGTATCCTGATAAAACGCCCAGATCGCCGCCCAATGTTCCGGCAAGATCTGATCCCCGGTCAATGAGCGGATGGTCAGCCCGTGGCTTTGCGCGGTCTGTCGTTCCTTGCGGATCATCTTGCGCTTGCGGCTGGACAGCGCCGACAGGAAGTCATCAAAACTGGCATAGCCCCGGTTTTCCCAGTGATATTGCTGGGTCAGCCGCAGCAACAACTCGGGGTTTGCAGACAGCGACGCCGCCTCCTCAGCCGTGCAAAAGGTGATGTGCAGGCTTGACAGGCCGTTGCCTGCGGTCAGCCCCATTGCGGCCTCGGCCAGGGCCGCGCGGTGATCCGGCGCGCACAGAAACCGCCGCCCCGTCGCTGGTGTAAACGGCACCGCCGCCTGAAGCTTGGGGTAATAACGCCCCCCCGCCCGTTCAAACGCCTCGGCCCAGCCGTGGTCAAAGATGTATTCGCCCTGCGAATGGCCTTTGACATACAGCGGCATCGCGCCGACCAAAGCCCCATCCTGACGCAGGATCAGCGGGCGGGTTTGCCAGCCGGTGCCCTTGCCGGTGGACCCCGACCGATCCAGCGCCGACAAGAACCGATGCGTTGTGAAGGGGTCGATGGGGCGGCCAGATACCGCCTCGGGGCAGGCCAAAGCATCCCATTCGGCGGCGGGAATCTCGGCCATTGCATCCAGCAGGGAAAGGCTTGGTTTTGTCATCAAGACGCCTGTAGGAGGTTACACCCCCGGCCCCCGGTGGGAATTTTCATCGCCTAAGGATGGGGCAGAACCGCGCAAGGTCAAGCGACGTAGCCTTCAAATGTGATGTTCTGCGCATGTTTACGGGCCAGCGCCTCGGCTTCGGGCGATCTGATGGTCCAGCACAGGATCGCAGCCCCTTGCGCGGCCAGTTGCGCCACGCGCAGACGGGCCAGATCCCCGGCCTCATGGCTGACAAAGCTGGACAGACTGCGGTCATAATCCGGGATTTCGCGCAATTCAGCGCAACGCGCCGGGTCCAGCGGCGCCCAATTGCCCGGGTCATAGGCGCTCGTGGTCAGCCCGCGCGGCACCTGCGGCGCCACCCCCGCCATCCGGACCATCATATGCGGGTTGAACGACATCACCGCCACCGGACCCCCATAGGTGGCAAGGGCGGCGGCGGTGGCCGTTTCCAGCCGCCCATCGGTTTGCGACATCGTATCGGTCGGGTCTTTCAATTCGACCAACAACGGCACCCGCCCCGCCACAATCTCCAGCACCTGCGCAAAGGTTGGCACCGGATCCGGACTGTCGCGCACCACCAGCGCCTGCATCTGTGCCAGCGTCTTGTCGCGCACCAGACCCGCGCCCAAGGTCAGCCGCGCCACATCCTCATCGTGGAACACCACCGCATGACCGTCGCGTGTCAGTTGCAGATCGACCTCTATCCCATAGCCCGCCTCCGCCGCCGCGCGCACCGCACCGATCGAGTTTTCCGGGCGGCCAGAAGCGCGGTCGTGATAGGCGCGGTGGGCGATGGGGCGGTGCAAAAAAGCGTCAGGCAGGGCGGGCCGCATCATGAAATCTCAAACAATCCCTCAATTTCGACCGCCACCCCAAAGGGCAGCGACGCCGCCGACACGGCTGATCGCGCATGGCGTCCGGCATCGCCCAAAACGGTGACCATGAAATCCGACGCGCCGTTTATCACCTTCGGCTGATCGGTGAAATCCGCAGTGGAATTGACGAATCCCACCAGCTTGACCGCCCGAACCACCCGGCCCAGATCACCGCCGCAAGCCTTTTTCAACTGCGCCAAAAGCGAAATCGCGCAGGCTTTGGCCGCCTCGGCCCCCGCCGCCACGTCCAGATCCGCGCCCAAACGGCCCTTGATCGGCCCCGCCGCGGTCTGGCTGATCTGACCCGAAATATGGACCATGTTTCCGACCACCACAAAGGGCACGTAATTGGCCAAAGGTGTCGGCGCGTCCGGCAGGATCACGCCAAGTTCGGCAAGGCGTTTTTCAATATCGCTCATCTTTACCCTCATAATTTGTCGCGGAAAACTAGCCCGCCGCTCCGCCCCCGGCAAGCCAATCCGACCCCGGTTCAGCTTTCGCGGAAGGCCAGGGTGAAGTAATCGGTGAAGGGTTTCAGCAAATAGGCCATCGGCGTGCGCGCGCCCGTCGCGATCATCGACTGCACCGGCATCCCCGGCAGCAGGTTCTGCGCGCCCAGTTTGTCGCGCTCTCCCGGCTCCAGCGTAATTTCGGCCCGGTAGAAGGACGTTTTGCTGCCCTGATCGACAAAAGCATCCGCCGAGACGGACAGGATGCGCCCCTTCAGCACCGGCGTCGTGCGCGCCGAAAACGCTGCAAAGGTCACGCTGACCTCTTGGCCGACATGGACCTCATCGATATGAAGCGGAGAGATCTGCGCCACGATCACCAGCGGACGATCCTGCGGGATCAGGTACAACACCGGATCCGCAGGACGCAGCACGGCGCGCGGCGTAGTCACTTGCAGGCCAAGCACGATCCCCGACACCGGCGCGCGGATTTCAAGCCTTGCTATACGTTCCAGCAGGGCGCGCTGACGTTCGGCCAGTTCCAGAATCTGCGGGCCAATGTCGCGCAACTGCGTATTGGCCTCTTCGCGCCGCACCGCCTCCAGCCGCAGGATTTCCAACTCCACCTCGGTGGCGCGGCCCTCCGCTCCGGCTTTGCTGGCGCGCAATTCCCCGACGGACCCTTCCAGCTCTGCGATCTGCCGCTCCAACTCCAGCACCGATGCGGATTGGGTCAGGCCCTTTTCCAGCAGCGTCTTGCGGTCGGTCAATTCGCGGTTGATCAGGCTGGTCTGCGTCTGCTGCGAGGTGACTTGCGCATTCACCCCTTCAACCTGTGCCGCGATCTGTTCCAAGCGACGGTTCAACTGGTCGATCTGGCGGGCAAGCGTGTCCTTTCGGGCAATGAACAGGCGGTTCTGGCCTTCGATCTGATCCGCCACGTCTTGCCGCGCGGCGGCCAGCGCCAGCAGATCCGCACTGTATTTGGGCTGGTCCTTGTCGTCTCGCTCAGCCTCCAGCCGGCCCCGCCGCGCAAGACTTTCGTACAACTGCCCCTCGACAATCGACAATTCCGATTTCAACAAACTGCCGTCCAGCGTGATCAGCAGATCCCCCGCCTTCACCGCCTGCGCTTCGGTGACCGAGATCGATTCGACCACGCCGCCATCGGGATGTTGCACGATCTGGCGATTCTGATCGACCTCCAGCTGGCCGGGGGCCAGAATCGCCCCCGAAATCGTGGTGCCGACCGACCACAGGCCAAAGCCGAACACCAGCACCGCCACGGTCAGCAAACCGCCGATGATCGACCCGCGCGCCGACAGCGCCGCCAGCGCCTTCACGGTCGGTTTTTTCCCCTCAGCGCTCATGATACGCCCCCGGGTCCGCTGGACCGAACAATCTCGGTGTGGTTTTTCACCATTTCGCGCAGAACCGTGTCGCGGGGACCAAAGCCGCGCCGCGCCCCGTCTTCCATCACCAGCAACAGGTCGCATTCCTGTATCGCAGCCGGACGATGCGCCATGATCTGGATCGACCGGCCCTTTTCCTTCATCGACCGGATCGCAAGGTTCAGCGCCATGGATCCGTCGTTATCAAGGTTCGAATTCGGCTCGTCCAGCACCAGCAGAACCGGGTCGCCATACAGCGC
>JANNBI010000171.1:0-4820 GCA_031385345.1 Paracoccaceae bacterium
GCCAGAGATGCGGCGGCAGATGGTGCAATGGCAGACGTGCATATGATGCGACACGTCCGCCGCCACATAGCGCACCGCGCCGCACAGACAGCCGCCCGTGCGCGAGGTTTGCGTCTGGTGCATGTCCGGTACTAAGGCCCACCAGACGCAAACCCCGCGCACGGGCGGCTGTCTGTGCGGCACGGTACGTTATGTGGCGGCGGACGTGCCGCATCATATGCATGTCTGCCATTGCACCATCTGCCGCCGCATCTCTGGCTTTGCGACGCTTAGTGTGACGATCCCGTTTTCCGCCATGCGCATCGACGGGGCGCAATCTGTCGTGACCTATGCCTCGTCCGACTGGGCCACCCGGTCGTTCTGCGGGCGCTGCGGCGCGGGCCTGTGGTTCCGGATGCGGGACGACGATGCCGACTATATCATCTCTGCGGGAACGCTTGACGATCTGACCGGGCTGGATGTCACGCGCGAAATCTACGTGGACAGCAAACCCGCCGCCTATGCGCTGGCCGGACAGCATGAACGCCTGACCGGCCCCGAATTCGAAGCGACCCTGAACGCCAATCCCGAAGGAGTAAGCCATGACCCAGCATGATGACGACATGGCAGCCGCCTATATGCGCGACGAAGAGACCAAGCGCGCCTATATGAACACGCATTCACTGTACCGCGAAGAGGACGAGCATTCGTCTTGCGGTGTGGGTCTGGTCGTGGCGATTTCGGGCAAGCCGAACCGCAAGGTGGTGGAAAGCGGTATCTCGGCGCTCAAGGCGATCTGGCACCGGGGCGCGGTCGATGCCGATGGCAAAACCGGCGACGGCGCGGGCATTCATGTGCAGATCCCGGTCAAATTCTTTTACGATCAGGTGCGCCGCACCGGGCATGAACCCGATACCAAAAAGCTGATTGCGGTCGGTCAGGTGTTTTTGCCGCGCACCGATTTCGGCGCGCAGGAACGCTGCCGGACCATCGTGGAAACCGAAGTTCTGCGCATGGGTCACTATATCTATGGCTGGCGGCATGTGCCGGTTGATACGTCCGTTCTGGGGGAAAAGGCCAATGCGACCCGGCCAGAGATCGAACAGATCCTGATCCGCTGCGACAAGGACATCGACGACGAACAGTTCGAGCGTGAATTGTACATCATCCGCCGCCGCATCGAAAAAGCGGCAACCTCGGCGGGAATCCAAGGGGTCTATCTGTGTTCGCTGTCCTGCCGGTCGATCATCTATAAAGGGATGATGCTGGCCGAACAGGTGGCAGTGTTCTACCCCGACCTGATGGATGACCGCTTTGAATCCGCCTTCGCGATCTATCACCAGCGCTATTCCACCAACACTTTCCCGCAGTGGTGGCTGGCCCAGCCCTTCCGCATGTTGGCCCATAACGGCGAGATCAACACGCTGAAGGGCAACGTCAACTGGATGAAAAGCCACGAGATTCGCATGGCCTCCAGTGCCTTTGGTGACATGGCCGAAGATATCAAGCCGATCATCCCCGGCGGCACGTCGGACAGTGGCGCGCTGGATGCGGTGTTCGAGGTGCTGGTGCGGTCTGGTCGCAACGCGCCGATGGCCAAGACAATGCTGGTGCCGGAAGCCTGGAGCAAGGCCACCACCAACATGCCCAAAGCCTGGGCCGACATGTATTCCTATTGCAACTCGGTGATCGAGCCTTGGGATGGCCCGGCGGCGCTGGCGATGACCGATGGCCGTTGGGTCTGCGGCGGGCTTGACCGCAATGGGCTGCGCCCGATGCGCTATGTCATCACCGGTGACGGCATGCTGATCGCCGGGTCCGAAGCGGGCATGGTGCCGGTTGACGAAAGCACCATCCGCGAAAAAGGCGCTTTGGGGCCGGGGCAGATCATCGCGGTCGATATGGCCACGGGAAAGCTGTACCACGACACCGAAATCAAGAACAAACTCGCCGCCGCCCAGCCCTACGGCGATTGGGTTGGCAAGATTGTGGACCTGAACGCGCTGCTAAAGGATGTGCCGGAACAAGCGCTGTTTGCCGGGGCAGACCTGCGCAAACGCCAGATCGCGGCGGGTTACACCGTGGAGGAGCTGGAGCAGGTTCTGGCCCCCATGGCCGAGGACGGCAAAGAAATGATCGCATCCATGGGCGACGATACCCCCGCCGCCGTGCTGTCATCCATCTACCGCCCGCTGTCGCATTTCTTCCGGCAGAACTTCAGCCAGGTGACGAACCCGCCCATCGACTCGCTTCGCGAAGGCCGGGTGATGTCTCTGAAAACCCGCTTCGGCAATCTGCGCAACGTGCTGGACGAAAACTCCTCCCAAACCGAAATTCTGGTGCTGGAATCGCCTTTCCTTGCCAACACCGAATTCGACGTTCTGGTGAAACGCTTTGGCGAGCAGGTGGCCTTTATCGACTGCACCTTCCCCGCTGACGGCGGCAATGATGCCCTGCGGCTGGGGCTTGAACGCATCCGTGCCGAGGCCGAGGACGCCGTACGCTCAGGCGCCGGGCAATTGGTGATGACCGATCAGCATCAGTCCGAGGGCCGGGTTGCGATGCCGATGATCCTTGCCACCAGCGCCGTACATTCCTGGCTGACGCGCAAAGGTCTGCGCACCTTCTGTTCGATCAACGTGCGGTCGGCGGAATGCATTGATCCGCATTATTTCGCCGTGCTGATCGGGTCGGGGGCCACGACGGTCAACGCCTATCTGGCACAAGATTCCATCGCGGACCGCATTTCGCGCGGTCTGATCGACGGGTCGCTGCTGGACGCGATGCGCCGCTACCGCGATGCCATCGACGCCGGCCTGCTGAAAATCATGTCGAAAATGGGCATTTCGGTGATCTCGTCCTATCGCGGCGGTCTGAACTTTGAAGCGGTGGGTCTGTCGCGCGCCATGGTGGCCGAATATTTCCCCGGCATGCAGTCGCGGATTTCGGGCATCGGTCTGGCCGGTTTGCAGATGAAGGTCGAAGAGGTTCACGCCCGCGGCTGGAAAGGTGGCACGGATGTGCTGCCCATCGGCGGCTTTTACAAGGCGCGGCGGTCGGGCGAAAAGCACGCTTGGGAAGCGCAGACGATGCATATGCTGCAATCGGCCTGCGACCGCGCCAGCTTTGACATCTGGAAGCAGTACTCGGCCGCGATGCGGTCGAACCCGCCGATCCACATCCGGGATTTGTTGGACATCAAGTCCTTGGGCAAGCCGGTGCCGATTGAAGAGGTGGAAAGCATCACCTCGATCCGCAAGCGGTTCGTGACGCCCGGCATGTCTTTGGGCGCGTTGTCGCCCGAAGCGCACAAGACCCTGAACGTCGCGATGAACCGCATCGGGGCGAAGTCGGACAGCGGCGAAGGCGGTGAAGACCCAGCGCATTTCCTGCCCGAAGCCAACGGCGACAACCCCTCGGCCAAGATCAAGCAGGTCGCATCCGGGCGCTTTGGCGTGACGGCGGAATACCTGAACGCCTGTGAGGAATTGGAAATCAAGGTTGCCCAAGGGGCAAAGCCGGGCGAGGGCGGGCAGTTGCCCGGCATGAAGGTGACGGCGCTGATCGCGCGCCTGCGCCATTCGACGCCGGGGGTGACACTGATCAGCCCGCCACCGCACCATGACATCTATTCCATCGAAGATCTTGCGCAGCTGATCTATGACCTGAAGCAGATCAACCCGCGCGCCAAGGTCACGGTGAAACTGGTGTCGGCCTCCGGCGTCGGCACGATTGCCGCAGGCGTGGCCAAGGCCAAGGCCGACGTGATCCTGATTTCGGGCCACAATGGCGGCACCGGGGCCTCTCCGGGTACCTCGATCAAATACGCCGGCCTGCCATGGGAAATGGGCCTGACCGAAGCGCATCAGGTTCTGTCGATGAACAACCTGCGCGAACGCGTCACCCTGCGCACCGACGGCGGATTGCGCACGGGCCGCGACGTGGTGATGGCCGCCATGCTGGGGGCCGAGGAATACGGCATCGGCACCGCCGCCCTGATCGCCATGGGCTGCATCATGGTGCGTCAGTGCCAATCCAACACCTGCCCGGTCGGCGTCTGCACGCAGAACGATGCTTTGCGGCAGAAGTTCACCGGCACGGCGGACAAGGTGGTGAATCTGATCACCTTCTACGCGCAAGAGGTGCGGGAAATCCTCGCCTCCATCGGGGCGCGGTCGATGGATGAAGTCATCGGCCGGGCGGATCTGCTGTCGCAGGTCAGCCGTGGGTCGGCCCATCTGGACGATCTGGACCTGAACCCGCTGCTGATCACCGTCGATGGCGCGTCGAAGATCACCTATGACCGGTCCAAACCGCGCAACCACGTGCCCGATACGCTGGACGCCGATATCATCAAGGACGGCCACCGGTTTTTTGAAGATGGCGAAAAGATGCAGCTGTCCTACGCGGTGCGCAACACGCATCGCACCATCGGCACCCGCGCCTCCAGTCACATCGTCAAGAATTTCGGGATGCGCAACAGCCTGCAGCCCGACCATCTGACGGTGAAACTCTCGGGGTCCTGCGGGCAATCCCTGGGGGCCTTCGCGGTGCGCGGGCTGAAGCTGGAGGTGATGGGCGACGCCAACGATTATGTCGGCAAGGGGCTGTCGGGGGGCACCATCGTGGTACGTCCGCAAATGTCGTCGCCGCTGACAGCCTGCGACAATACCATCATCGGCAACACGGTGCTGTACGGCGCGACCGACGGCTATCTGTACGCCGCGGGCCGGGCGGGCGAACGCTTTGCCGTGCGCAACTCGGGCGCGTCGGTGGTGGTCGAGGGCTGCGGGTCGAACGGTTGCGAATACATGACCGGCGGGGTGGCGGTGATCCTGGGC
>JANNBI010000189.1:0-1729 GCA_031385345.1 Paracoccaceae bacterium
AGACAATTGGTCGCGCTGCCCGAAACTCGGACGGTCGGGTGATCATGTATGCCGACCGGATCACCGGCTCGATGGAGCGCGCGATCGCAGAAACTGACCGGCGGCGCGAAAAGCAAGTCGCCTATAACACCCTGCACGGCATCACACCGACGACAGTTAAAAAGAACGTCGAGGATGTGCTGGCCGGCCTGTGGAAGGGCGACACCGATCAGGTCCGCATCACCGCTAAGGTGGAAAAAGCCAATGTGGGCCAGAACCTTGCCGCGCATCTGGACGCGCTGCGACTGGCCATGCGAAAGGCCGCCGAGAACCTCGATTTCGAGGATGCTGCCCGGTTGCGCGATGAGGTGAAGCGTTTGGAAGCGGTGGAATTGACCGTGGCCGACGATCCCTTGGCACGGCAATCGGTGGTGGAAGAGGCGGTCGAGGACGCCGTCAAACGTTCAGGCCGGTCCACCGCCGGACGGGCGGGAACGCGCGGCGGCAAGTCCCGCAAATCGCGGTAATTCGGGCTGGCGGCCGCGCAACCCTGCGCTAACGATGCCGAAAAGGGAGACGACGATGCAGAAATTCCTCGACCGCGACCACCCGATGTTTCGCCGGCTGTGGGTGCGGGTGGTGACCGTCGGCGTGCCGGCCGCCATGTCTGTGGCAGAATTTTCCCTCGGCGGGCCGGGATGGGGCGTGCTGTTCGCCGCCGCCGCCGCATGGGCCTTGTGGGAACTGTTCTTGCGTCCCTAACAGCGGATCGAGGCCCTAATCTCGCCGCTGTCTCCGGTCAACGATCCTTCATTCAACCGGCACCCCGTGACCTGCGGGATCAGTGCGATCATCGTGGCACGGATGGCCTGATGCTCCCCCGCGCTGGCCCAGCCGTGACGGATAATCTCAACCTTCGTGTCCGTGTACCAAAGGGTATAACCGCGTCCCTGCGCCGTCACCTCGGCCTTCGTCGCCCCCGCCATGCCGGGCATCGGACTGCTGGTGCAGGCAGCAAGGACCAAGGGGATCAGAACACGCATTGGGGCAGACTGGGCCGCGCCCGTCTGCACGTCAAGGTTGAAGATCACACATGGACCCAGGACTTTGGATAGAAGTTCGGATCGGCCAGATATTGCGCCTGCGCAGCGGGATCGGTGAAATACTGGCGCGGCACGATCACCTGATCGGCCTTGGCCAGCAGCGCGGACCAGAAGCTGAAAGTGCTGTTGGCGCAGATGAAATGGCGGCACAGGCGGGACAGGGTCAGGCTTTCGACCGGCGACAGGGCGGGCAGGATGGTCAGGCCGCGGCAGGGGGCCAGTTCAAGCCGGACCTGATCAGGATCATCGGAGAAGATGAAATAGCTGGCGGCGGGCACGGACTGGGCAATCCTTTCCCGGGCAGCGTGATAATAATCCGCGCCAAGACGGGTGAAGATATGCGTCAGCTTTTGATACTCACCCCGCCGGATTTGCACGCAGACCGGGTTCGGGGCGGCGGTGATCATGGCGTGGATTTGCAGGAAGGTCGCGGATCGGGGCGCGGGGGCGGCGGTGAGTTCGGCGCGCAGCAGGGTCAGCATGTCGGGGTCGTAAAGGTAGCCGATATTGCCGCTCCACTCACCTATCAACGCGATGTTGGCGGCGCGGGGGGGGAGGGTGGCGGGGGACTGGCCGGTGTCTTCGATCCGCTGGAAGGAGTGGCCTTCAAACAGGAAGGGACCGGCCTCGTTGGGGGGGAAGGCGCA
>JANNBI010000193.1:0-1721 GCA_031385345.1 Paracoccaceae bacterium
CGCAAAAGGCGTAAACCGCGCCCCAATAGCCGCCCGCCCGGTCGTGATCCTGGATCAGCATCCAAAACCCTCCCGGCCTTCACCTTGATGAAAATATCCCACGGGGGTGTGGGGGTGTGAAACCCCCACCGCGCGGCGGGCAAGGCGATGGGTCATATCATCTCCTCCGCCTTGGCGGCCTTGGCTGCCTTGTCGAGTTTCTTCTGGTGGATCGCCCGGAAGTCCGGCCGCAGGTTCGGCGCGCCTTCCCAGATCCCGGCGGTCTCGGCACTGCCCACGCCGGCGAAGAAGGCTTTCATCCCCTCCATCCGCGCGCGCCCGGCCATGGCGGCATTCACCACCTGCCCCAGACTGCCCGCGCCCGCCGGTCCCATCAGGGGCCGCGCCGAAATCAGATTGGTGAAATACAGCGACGGAATGGCCTTTTCCTTGGCCTTCTGCACCAGCGGAGTGGTGCCAATCGCCAGATCCGGCTTGATCGCCTCCATCGCAGACAGGTCATCTTCCAGACTGGCGCGGAATTTCACCACGACACCCTTGGCCTGCAACCAGTCCAGATCCGCCGCCGACCACGGCGTTTTCGGACAGGCAGTGCCGACGTAAGGCACGTTTGCGCCGCTTTCGATCAGCAGCCGGGCGACCAGCAGTTCCGATCCCTCATAGCCTGACAAGGTGATCGTGCCCTTGATCGGGGCGGCGGCAAGTGCGCCCTTGATCGCCGGGCCAAAGGCATTCTGCGCCGCCGCGATCTGTGCGGGGTTCACGTCATAGGCCGCGCCAATCGCCGCCAGCCAGGCCATCGTGCCGTCATGTCCGACCGGGGCCGATCCGACGATCTGGCGTCCCGCCGCCTGAAACTCGCGCACCGCCGCCGTATAGAACGGATGCACCGCCGCCACGACGCCGCAATCCAGCGCGCCGTATAATTCGCGCCATTCGCGGCAAGGCACCACTGGTCCGGCAGCCAGACCCATCGGGGCCAGCATCGCGCCAATCATCATCGGGTCCGCCGGGAACATCTCTCCCAGCAGGGCCACCTGCGGGCGGTCCGACCGGCCCGATGCGGGCGCCGCCACCGGCCCCGCCTCGATCTCGGCCCGCGCATATTTCAACATCGCCCCGGCCAGCACATCCTTGGCCTCGGCATGGGTCGGAATGCCGAACCCCGGCACATCGATGCCCACGATCCGCACGCCGTTGATCTCGGACGGCAGCAGCTTCAGTGGCACACCACTGGCTGTCGGCACACACAGGTTCGTCACCACAACCGCATCGTACCGGTCCGGATCGGCCAGTTCATGCACCGCGTCGCGGATGTCCTCGAACAGCTTGCCCGTCACCAAGGATTCCGAGTTGAAGGGGACATAGCCCACCGACCGCCGCGCGCCGTAAAAGTGGCTGACGAAAGTCAGACCATAGACGCAACAGGCCGATCCCGACAGCACCGTCGCCACCCGCCGCATCCGCAGACCGACGCGCAAGGACCCGAAAGCCGGGCACATGCTTTGCGGTTTGTCATGCGGTCCCAGCGGATAATCCGCCTTGTACTGGTCCAGCAGGTCCGAATTGCCCGCCGCGCGCGCCGCGGTTTCCATCGTGGCACCGGAATGGCAGCCCATCCCGTCCACCGGGGCCGCGCCGTTTAACTCTGGCTGGTCCGCCGACGCGATCGGCGTCAGCGCCGCCTCTTGCGCGCGGTCATAGCCAATCTCGCTCATCTG
>JANNBI010000217.1:0-8599 GCA_031385345.1 Paracoccaceae bacterium
AAAGGAGGCGCATCAAACACCAAACCATCCAAAACCGTCGCTTGAACCATCAACGTCAAGCAGCATAACCTGAACCCGATGAGCCCGAGCCTTCTGCTCCAAAATTAGCGAGGCTGTTCCAAATCACTCGACGACGGACAGGTTCAGGATCCTGACTGTGGTCGATGACTGCACCCGCGAATGAACCGCCCCGGGTTTACCGGAGGGCGATTTGTTCAACGACTAGGCGACCATATCGAGTGAGTTCAGGTTTGCATGGAACGCCTCCTCTGCTTCTGCGGGCGTGATGTATCCGAAAGGGCCAAGCAGGCGTCGATTGCTATACCAATCGACCTGTTAGCTGGCAGGCGATGCCTGCATCGCCGTAAGGCCATTTCAGCGTTTCCCATTCGACTGCGCGCATGGATTTCCACGGCCCGATCTGGTTGATCACCTCGGTTTTGAACAGGCCGATGACACATTCGGCCAGGGCATTGTCGTAGGCGTCACCCATTGTTCCAACTGACCGATTGTTCCAACTGACCGATTGTTCCAACTGAAAGGTCGATCTCAGCTTCAGCCAGGCGCTCGGGATACTTGATGGACAGGTATTGCGAGCCACGATCAGACTGGTGATCTAGGCTCTTGTTATCAGATGTTTTTCTCTGCCATATCGCCTGATCTAATGCGTCAAGCACGAACTGGGCCTTCATCGGCGTCGTTTGCGGGCGTATGACATGCGGCAAGAGGTTATGACTGGTGCGGAGCGGCGGCGTCGATGGTCAGATACCGAGAAGCGGTCGATCCTGGGCGAGGTTGGAGTTCGCGCGGCGACAGCGGCCGAGGTTGCGCGGCGGCATGATCCGACGCGGCAGCACATTTACCAGTGGCGTGCGGAGTTGCGGCATCGTGGTAAGAGCCTGACACAGGACGTCGGTTTTCTGTCGGTGGAGATTTCGGCGGGCGCTGCCATGCCTGCTCCCGTTCCGATGGCGGTCGAGATCTTGCTGGCGAATGGGCGACAGTTGCGCGGAATCTAGGGCCTCTCGGCGGCGGGTCTGATGCAGCTGATCCGGGTTTTGGAAAGCGCATGATCGGCCCTGGGACCGGTGTCCAAATGGCAGCGGGGGGTGTCGCTATGTCTCGGATTTCCCGGCTCACGGGACACTCCAATACCTCTGTGACTGAAAGGGTTTACGCCCGCTACAGCCCGGACCATCTGCGGGACGCGGCGAACCTTTTGGACTTCACA
Organism: Paracoccaceae bacterium; assembly: GCA_031385345.1. GTDB lineage: Bacteria > Pseudomonadota > Alphaproteobacteria > Rhodobacterales > Rhodobacteraceae > CAIYZT01. The sequence continues at coordinate 1,232 of JANNBI010000217.1, forward strand.
AAGTTCATTGAACCTAAACCCACTTCTTAAAAATCAAAACGCCCCGGAAAAATCCGAGGCGTTTTGTTATAGATGGTGGGCGATAACGGATTTGAACCGCTGACATCTTCGATGTGAACGAAGCGCTCTACCGCTGAGCTAATCGCCCATTGGCGGGCTGTCTAACCCTACTCGCTGGCGGCTGCAAGCGTCTCTTTATCCTCTTTGGACTTCGGCACAATGCCGCGCTTGACCTTCAGCATGAAAGAGCTGCTGCCGTCAGCTTCGGCGTTGCGGCGCGTCACGCGACCCTTGCCGAATTCGGGCAGATTCAACCCGTCGCCGCGGTCAAGGGCAAGGCCCAGTTCGGTCAGTGTCGCCAACACAATCTCGCGCACGTCTTTGGGTTTTGCGCCGGTGGACTGGATCACGGTTTCCACCAGATCCTTCAGCCGCAGCTGGTTGTTGCCGCCTTCGGGCTTGGCCAGACCGGCCCCGCCTTCTACCACGTTGTCCATCCCCTCGGTCGGGGCGGCGGGGCTTGCAGTTTTGGGTGCCGGGGTTTTGGCGGGGGTCTTGGCCATGTGCTGTTGCCTCATCTAAAGGAAGCCCGCGTGACGCAGGCCGAAATCGAAACTTCGCCTATCTTAATGCATATAACGGAAACAAATAAAGCGGGGCTGGTGAAATTTCCCTAGAAATGGAGACAATTCCATCGCTTAGGCCCGGTAAGTGGCAAAGGGCGCGGTTGCCTGCGCCCTTTGCCTGTCACCTTAATGCGCGATCTGCGCCGGCGGTCCGTCATTGGGACGCGCCCTTGCCAGCGCCGCCGCTTCTTCCGCCGCCTCGTCCCATTCGATCGGCTCGGGCTGGCGAACCAGCGCGATCTTCAACACCTCGCGCACATGCGACACCGGGATGATCTGCAATCCCTGCTTCACATTGTCCGGAATCTCGATCAGATCCTTGGCGTTTTCTTCCGGGATCAGCACGGTCTTGATGCCCCCCCGCAAAGCCGCCAGCAGCTTTTCCTTCAAGCCGCCGATGGGCAAAGCGTTGCCGCGCAGCGTCACCTCACCGGTCATCGCCACATCGCGCCGCACCGGAATCCCGGTGATCACCGACACGATAGAGGTCACCATCGCCAGACCAGCCGACGGCCCGTCTTTCGGCGTCGCCCCTTCGGGAACGTGGACATGGATGTCCATATTCTCAAACTTGGTGGGCTTGACCCCCAGCGCAGGACTGACCGAGCGGACGTAACTCGCCGCCGCCTCGATGCTTTCCTTCATCACATCGCCCAGCTTGCCGGTGGTTTTCATCCGCCCCTTGCCGGGCAGTTTCAGCGCCTCGATTTGCAACAGATCGCCGCCTACACTGGTCCAGGCCAGACCCGTCACCACGCCAACCTGATCTTCCAATTCCGCCAGACCATAGCGATGCCGCTGCACGCCCAGATATTCCTCGACCTTGACGGGATCGACATCCACGCGTTTGGTCTTTTTCTTCAGAATATCCGTGACCGCCTTGCGCGCCAATTTCGCAATTTCCCGCTCCAGACTGCGGACCCCGGCCTCACGGGTGTAATAGCGGACGATATGCGTCAGCGCCGCGTCCGAGACGGAAAACTCGTCCTTCTTCAGCCCGTTCGCCGCGACCTGCTTGGCCAGAAGATGGCCCTTGGCAATCTCGCGCTTTTCATCCTCGGTATAACCCGACAGCGGAATGATCTCCATCCGGTCCATCAGCGGTCCGGGCATGTTATAGGAATTGGCCGTCGTGATGAACATCACGTTGGACAGATCATATTCCACTTCCAGATAGTGATCGACGAAGCTGTTGTTCTGTTCGGGATCCAGAACCTCCAGCAAGGCGCTGGCCGGATCACCCCGGAAATCCTGCCCCATCTTGTCAATTTCATCCAGCAGGATCAGCGGGTTGGTGGTTTTCGCCTTTTTCAGCGCTTGAATGATCTTGCCGGGCATCGACCCGATATAGGTGCGACGGTGACCACGGATTTCCGATTCGTCGCGCACCCCGCCAAGCGAGATGCGGATAAATTCGCGCCCGGTGGCCTTGGCCACCGACCGGCCAAGCGAGGTTTTACCCACCCCGGGAGGGCCGACGAGGCACAGGATCGGACCCTTCAGCTTGGTCGACCGCGCCTGAACCGCCAGATATTCGACGATACGTTCCTTGACCTTGTCCAGACCATAATGATCGGCATCCAGCACCCTTTGCGCCGCCGCCAGATCCTTTTTGACCCGGCTTTGCACGCCCCAAGGCACGCCGAGCAGCCAATCAAGATAGTTGCGCACAACGGTCGCTTCCGCGCTCATCGGGCTCATCGACTTCAGCTTTTTCAACTCGCCTTCGGCCTTTTCGCGGGCCTCTTTCGACAGCAAGGTTTTCTTGATCCGCGCTTCCAGCTCGGCCAGCTCGTTGCCGCCGTCCTCGCCGTCGCCCAATTCCTTCTGAATGGCCTTCATCTGCTCATTCAGGTAGTATTCGCGCTGGGTCTTTTCCATCTGGGTTTTCACCCGCGATTTGATCTTCTTCTCGACCTGAAGCACGGACAATTCGCCCTGCATATGGCCATAGACCTTTTCCAGCCGCTCGGCCACGACCAGCGTTTCCAGCAGCGCCTGCTTCGGCGCCACGTCGATGCCCAGATGCCCGGCCACCAGATCGGCCAGACGTGCGGGTTCGGTGGTTTCCGCCACCGCCGACAGCGCTTCTTCGGGGATGTTCTTCTTCACCTTAGAATAACGCTCAAACTCGTCCCCGACCGCGCGAACCATCGCCGTAACCGAGGCGCTGTCGCCTTCGGTTTCTGCCAAAGGCTCAACAAAAGCCTCAAAGAATGACGCGTTGGTCACGAAATCGGTGATCTTGACGCGGGTTTTACCTTCGACCAGCACTTTGACCGTGCCATCGGGCAGCTTCAGCAGCTGCAAGACATTGGCCAAGACGCCAACGCGGTAAATCCCATCGGTGGACGGGTCATCAACGCCGGGGTCCATCTGCGCCGCCAGCAGGATCTGCTTGTCGTCGCCCATCACCTCTTCCAGCGCCCGCACCGATTTTTCGCGTCCCACGAACAGCGGCACAATCATGTGCGGGAACACCACGATGTCGCGCAGCGGCAAAACCGGGTAGCTGATGGAACCTGTTTTAACTGTCATCTCGCGTTTCCTATCTGGCAGAAAGCCCTTCGCCCCGATCACCGGCAGCCTATGGGACTTCCCCTGTTTGGATACTGTATCTGGGGTGGCCCCCCCCTTTAGTCAACCACACGGCCCGATCACATTTACCCGTTATCATGGTCCTGTCACATTGCCGGGGCAAGCCGGGAAAGGGCAAAATTGGCGGGAATTTCGGGACAGACTGGTTCGCGATCCCGGGTCAAAAGGGTGAAGCTCTCATCTCCACCAAATCCACCCCGTAGGTCGGGCATTCGCCCGACTCTCCCCCGCCCCGATAAACCGGCCCAAACTCCCAGCGCGCCCAAAGGTTAAAAATTCCTTAAGATCCCATATCTAACCAATTGCTTATAAACAATAAAGTAAAATGTCCAGATCTGGACAGGCCTTACCCGCCTCCCCCGCTTTCACAAGACCTCAATATCCCCCCGCGCCTGCATCTCCCGGAACACGGCCGCAAAGGCCGCCAACCGTCCGGCTAAGATCGCCTCGCGCAGGTTCTGCATCAACTCTTGAAAGTAATGCAGGTTATGCCACGTCAGCAGCATGCTCGCGATGATCTCCTGCGAGCGCAGGACGTGATGCAGGTAGGCCCGCGAATACCCGGTGCAGCACGGACAGCTGCAATCTTCATCCAAGGGGCGCGGATCGTCCTGATGCCGCGCGTTCTTGATGTTGACCTGCCCCCAGCGCGTCCAGGCCTGCCCCGTCCGCCCCGACCGCGACGGCAGCACGCAGTCCATCATGTCCACGCCGCGTTCGACCGCGCCGACGATATCACCCGGCTTGCCCACCCCCATCAGATAGCGTGGGCGATCTTCGGGCAGCAAACCGGGCGCGTAGTCCAGCACGCCAAACATCGCCGCCTGCCCCTCACCCACCGCCAGCCCGCCGATCGCATAGCCGTCGAACCCGATGCCCCGCAAAGCCTCCGCCGATTCCGCACGCAGATCCGGGTTGACCCCGCCCTGCATGATCCCGAACAGCGCATGCCCCGGCCGGTCCCCGAAGGCATCACGCGAGCGTTGCGCCCACCGCATCGACATCCGCATCGATTTGGCCACAGCCTCGTCCGTCGCGGGCAGCGCCGGGCATTCATCGAAACACATCACGATGTCCGACCCCAGCAGCTTCTGGATCTCCATGCTCCGCTCTGGCGACAGCATATGTTTGGACCCGTCGATATGGCTGGAGAATTTGACCCCCTCTTCGGAGAGCTTGCGCAGGCCCGACAGGCTCATCACCTGAAAGCCACCGGAATCGGTCAGGATCGGGCGATCCCAGTTCATGAATTTGTGCAGACCGCCCAACCGCGCGATCCGCTCGGCCCCCGGCCGCAGCATCAGATGATAGGTGTTGCCCAGCAGGATATCCGCCCCGGTCGCGCGCACCGATCCCGGCAGCATCGCCTTCACCGTCGCCGCCGTGCCCACCGGCATGAAGGCCGGGGTGCGGATTTCGCCGCGCGGCGTAGAGATCACCCCCGTCCGCCCGCGCCCGTCCGTGGCCTGCAACGCAAAGCTGATCCCCGTGGCCATGACTGCCCCTTGCATTTCATCTGTTCACAAATATTCCCGGGGTTCCGGGGCTGGCCCCGGTTCCGCAAGAAACGCAACGCGCCGCCTAACGCCTAATCCCGCAATGCGAAAGGGGGAAGGGCTTGCACCCCTCCCCCCTCGCTTAAGCCAGATCAGACCCGTCTTAGCTACACCCGCTCGTCCCGCCGCAAGTGTTGCACTTCATGCAGGTGCCGTTGCGCACCAGCGTGTAGTTGCCGCATTCGCCGCAAGGATCGCCCTCATAGCCCTGCATCTTCGCCTTGACGCGCAAATCCATCCCGCCCGAGGCTATCACACCCGATCCAAGGGCCGTGCCTGACGTCATGGACCCGCCACCCAATGCGGTTTCAGGCACCAGCATGTTCAGCGTGGTCACCGGATCGCCGCCAGCCAGTGCCGTGGCCCCCATGCCGCCCTGAAACACCATCAACTCCTGCGGCAACCGCTTGCGCAGATACCCGGTCGACGAGATGGAGCGCAGCAGTTCCACCGATTTCGACGCCGCCGCATCCGAAGGCTCGCCGATGTTGCGCTTGCCCTCTTCCTCGCCCCGGCCCAGATCATCGAACGCATGGCCCAGGGGTTTGACATGCGCCAGATCGGTGCGGTCCAGATAGGACACGGCCAGTTCGCGGAAGATGTAGTCGAGGATCGAGGTCGCGTTCTTGATGCTGTCGTTGCCCTGCACCATGCCCGCCGGTTCAAACCGGGTAAAGGTGAAGGCCTCGACATATTCCTCCAGCGGTACGCCGTATTGCAGGCCGACCGAGATGGCGATGGCGAAGTTGTTCATCATGGCGCGGAAGCCCGCACCTTCCTTGTGCATGTCAATGAAGATCTCGCCCAGCCGTCCGTCGCCATATTCGCCGGTGCGCAGGTAAACCTTGTGACCGCCGACGATGGCCTTTTGGGTATACCCCTTGCGCCGCTCGGGCAGCTTTTCGCGGTTGGTGCGTATGATCTCCTTGATGATGATCTTCTCGACGATCTTTTCGGCCATCACGGCGGCCTTTTCCTGCGCCGAGCCGGTCGCCATGATCTCTTCGGCTTCCTCGTCATCCTCGATCAGCGCGGATGCCAAGGGCTGCGACAGTTTCGATCCGTCGCGGTACAGCGCGTTGGCCTTGATCCCCAAGGAGTGCGAGAGTTCGTAAGCCGCCAGCGTATCGGTGATCGACGCCGAATTCGGCATGTTGATCGTCTTGGAAATCGCGCCCGAGATGAACGACTGCGCGGCGGCCATCATGTAGATATGGCTGTCAACGCTCAGGAACCGCTTGCCGGTCTTTCCGCAGGGATTGGCGCAGTCGAACACGGAATAGTGTTCGCGCTTCAGATGCGGCGCGCCTTCCAGCGTCATGGTGCCGCAAACATGGTCATTGGCGGCGTCGATCTGGGCTTTGGTAAAGCCAAGGTGACGCAGCAGATCAAAGGTCGGGTCGGCCAGCTTTTCGGCCGGAATACCCAAGGTGACCTTGCAGAAATCCTCGCCGATGGACCACTGGTTGAACACAAAGCGGATATCAAACGCCGAGGGCAGCGCGGCATCAATCTTTTCCAACTCTCGCGGGCCGAAGCCGTGACCGATCAACGAGGTGGTGTTGATGCCCGGGCAATTCCCAATCGATCCGTGACCGACGGCATAGGCCACGATTTCCGCGGCTTGTGCCGTGCCATAGCCCATCTTTTCCAGCGCCGCAGGGACAGACTGGTTGATGATCTTGAAATATCCACCGCCCGCAAGTTTCTTGAACTTGACCAATGCAAAGTCAGGCTCAATCCCGGTGGTGTCGCAGTCCATCACCAGACCGATGGTGCCGGTGGGGGCAATCACCGTGGTCTGCGCGTTGCGATAGCCGTGCGCCTGCCCCAGCGCCAAAGCCTCATCCCACGCGCCGCGCGCAAGTGTGATCAGGGCTTTGTCGGGGCAGTTGGCGGCGTCCAGAATGACCGGGTTGACGTTCAGACCTTCATACAGGCCGGTTCCCATCGCGGCGGCCCGGTGGTTGCGGATCACGCGCAGCATGTGCGGGGCGTTGCGTTCGTAACCCGCAAAGCAGCCCAACTCACGCGCCATTTCGGCGCTGGTGGCATAGGACACGCCGGTCATCAGCGCGGTCAAAGCACCACACAGCGCCCGGCCCTCGCGGCTGTCATAGCCCAGCCCCATGTTCATCAACAGCCCGCCGATATTGGCATAACCCAGACCCAGCGTGCGGAAATCATAGGAATTCTGCGCGATTTCCTTGGACGGAAACTGCGCCATCATCACCGAGATTTCCAAGGTCACGGTCCACAGACGGGTGGCGTGGATATAGGATTCGGCGTCAAATTTGCCGTTCGCAAAGAAGGTCAGCAGGTTCATCGACGCCAGATTGCAGGCGGTATCGTCAAGGAACATGTATTCTGAACAAGGGTTCGACCCCCGGATCGCGCCATCTTCCGGGCAGGTGTGCCAGGCGTTGACGGTGTCGTGAAACTGGATGCCCGGATCGGCGCAGGCCCAGGCGGCATGGCCGACCTTGTCCCACAGCTCGCGGGCTTTCAGCGTCTTGATGACATTGCCTTTTATGCGCCCGGTCAGGTTCCAGTCGCCATCGCTGTCGACGGCCTTGAGGAATTCATCG
>JANNBI010000222.1:0-2812 GCA_031385345.1 Paracoccaceae bacterium
GGCGATCACTTCCATCCCCTCCTCGGGGCGGACCTGCATCTTGGCAACCTGCCCCTTCCAGCTTACCGCATCCAACGACGCCTTGTCATCCTTCAGCGCGAAATACAGATGACCCGAGGCTGGCCGCGACAGCCGCCCCACCTCGCCCCGCACCCGCACCAACCCAAACTCCCCCTCAATGACCTTTTTCACCGCCCCGGCGAGTTCCGAGACGGTGAATTCGGGATTATTGCCCTTGGGGGCGGGGGTGTCTTCGAACAGGTCCGACATGGGCAGCTTTCTGATGATCCGGCGTGGACCATAGGCCGGGCAAACCCAAAGGCCAAGCCGCGACGCAGGACCGCCGCCTGCGCCACGCGGGCATTACCCGCAGCGCGCAACCCTGTCGGGTCCGTCGTTGAACCAAAGGGCCGCGAAAAGAAGGGCAAACGGCAGGCCGATCAACGCCAGCAACACTTTGACCACTCCAGCCACAACAACGTTGCCGCCAAGGCCGAGCGCGACCAAAATGATGACCAAGATCACGCCGGCAAGGCCAAGCCGCCTTAGCAGACCCGGATTGCCCAGCATCGCAAGCTTGAAGCCGCCGTCGTGTGGCCAGATGTCTTCGGTCGGGCGGCCAAATTCGCGTTCATACAGGGCCCGCGCCCGCAGATAGGCATCAAGCCTTTCGGGCCATCTCAACCCCTCGTGATGAACGATTTGCCGTTCAAGCTGATCGTGGCAAAACTTTTCGTAGTCGGCGGCAAAGCTCATATGAAGGTGCCACGCGGCATCGATGCAGGCAGGCGGGGTCAGAACGCCGCCATCCAGCGCTTTCAGATACAAGAACCGCCGATAATCCGCTTCGATCCGCCGGGCCGATTCCGGCGTCCAATCCCCGACGGGGCGCAAGCAAGTCGCAAAGTCCCGGGTCATTTCAGGCGGCTCCAGTCCGTCGTCCAACGTGACGCGAAACGGGAGCGGGTGGGACGCGATGCGCGACCATAGGGCTGGATTTGCCATGACCATCGCTGCGATCCTCGTTGCGCAACTTGCGAAGTTGTTCGACCCATCCTATCACGCCCCAACGAGTCGCAAAATCCCCGCCAAAGGACCCCCCATGAACATCCTGATCCTTGGTTCCGGAGGCCGCGAACATGCCCTTGCCTGGGCGGTCAAGCAGAACCCCAAGACCGACCGTCTGATCGTGGCCCCCGGCAACGCGGGCATCGCCCAGCTGTGTGAGGTCGCCGATATCGACATCCTTGATGGCGCGACGGTGGTGACCTTCTGCGAGGAGAACGCCATCGATTTCGTCATCATCGGCCCCGAGGCTCCCCTTGCCGCAGGCATCGCGGACGCCACCCGCGCCGCCGGATTGCTGACCTTCGGCCCCTCCGCCGCCGCCGCACGGCTGGAGGCGTCAAAGGCCTTCACCAAGGAAATCTGCGACGCCTGCGCCGCCCCCACCGCCGCCTATGCCCGCTTCACTGATGCCGCGCCAGCCCGCGCTTATGTGACGGCACAAGGCGCGCCCATCGTGATCAAGGCCGACGGTCTGGCCGCCGGCAAAGGCGTCATCGTCGCCATGACCCTGCCCGAGGCTTTGGCCGCCATCGACGACATGTTCAGCGGCGAATTTGGCGCGGCGGGCGCCGAGGTGGTGATCGAAGAGTTCATGACCGGCGAGGAAGCCTCCTTTTTCATTCTGACCGACGGCGTCAACGCCCTCCCCCTCGGCTCGGCGCAGGACCACAAACGCGCCTTCGACGGCGACACCGGCCCCAACACCGGCGGCATGGGCGCCTATTCCCCCGCCCCCGTCCTGACCCACGCCATCGCCGCGCGCGCCATGCAAGAGATCATCCTGCCCACCATCGCGGAAATGGCCCGGCGCGGCACCCCCTATCAGGGCGTGCTGTTCGCCGGTCTGATGATTCAGGACGGTCAGGCCCGGCTGGTCGAATACAACGCCCGCTTTGGCGATCCCGAAACGCAGGTTCTGATGATGCGGCTGGGCGCACAGGCGCTGGACCTTCTGCTTGCCACAGCCGAGGGGCGGCTGGACCGCGCGCAGGTCACCTGGGCCGATGATCACGCCCTGACCGTGGTGATGGCAGCCAAGGGCTATCCCGGCGCTTACGACAAAGGCTCGGTGATCAAGGGGTTGGACGCGCTGCCCGAAGACAGCTTTCACATGGCCTTTCACGCTGGCACCACGGAAAAAGACGGCGAGATCACCGCGACGGGCGGGCGGGTTCTGACCGTGACCGCGCGTGGCGATACATTGGCCCAAGCCCGCGCGCGCGCCTATGCGATGGTCGGCGCGGTGGACTGGCCCGGCGGCTTTTGCCGCAGCGACATCGGCTGGCGCGCGTTGTAGCCTGTCACGGGGCAGAGCCCTGCTGCAAATCCGGGTCCACAATTCCCCAGGAAACCCCGCAGGTCCGGCGCCAAAGATGCCGCCACGTCGCCACCTTCGACCAAATCGGTCGAAAATAATGCCGCAGCCGCCCTTCCGCCGTTGTTCGGCCAAGCTTCCGACGCGGTTCCCTGCTAGCCACCCGTTATCGCAAGCATTTGTACCCTAGTTCGGCTTTGTTCCCCGTTGCCACGGCTTGCCTAGAACTCAATCCCTTTCTCCCTCAACTCAGGTGTCAAATGCTCGAAACCCGTGGCGCATCCCTGCGCGCAGCCCTTCTGTCCACCGGCCTTGTCCTTGGAACCGGCCTTCTGTCCGGCCTCGCCCCCAGCCTTGCCCAAGCGCAATCCTTGCCGGAACCCTATGTTTCGCGCGCTTTGGATGCGGTCTTGTTGCCCATCGACGCCG
>JANNBI010000301.1:0-9900 GCA_031385345.1 Paracoccaceae bacterium
TGGCGTCAGGCCGGGTGTTCGATGTGTCTGGCGATGAACCCGGATCAGCTTGCCCCGGGCGAGCGTTGTGCCGCCACCTCCAACCGTAACTTTGAAGGGCGTCAGGGCCGCGGTGGGCGCACCCATCTGCTGTCGCCGCAGATGGCCGCGGCCGCTGCGATCACCGGTCATCTGACCGATGTGCGTGACCTGATGGGTCAATCCATGCCAGAAACCGTGTAAGGGGCTGATCCGATGCAAAAATTTACCACCCTCACCGGCGTTGCCGCCCCGATGGCCCTGGTCAATATCGACACCGATATGATCATCCCGAAGCAGTTTCTGAAAACCATCGCCCGCACCGGGCTGGGCAAGAACCTGTTCGACGAGATGCGCTATACCCTCGACGGGGCCGAGATTCCGGAATTCGTGCTGAACCAGCCCGCCTATCGTCAGGCGGAAATTCTGGTCGCAGGCGATAACTTCGGTTGCGGGTCGTCGCGCGAACATGCACCCTGGGCGCTGCTGGATTTCGGGATTCGCTGCGTAATTTCCACCTCTTTTGCCGATATTTTTTACAACAACTGCTTCAAGAACGGCATTCTGCCTATCGTCATGCCGCCCGAAGTGGTGGATTTGCTGATGGCCGATGCGAAAAAGGGCGCTAATGCACGGCAAACCGTGGATCTTGCGGCGCAGACCGTGACCACCTCGGACGGTCAGGTGTTCGGGTTTGAAGTGGATAGCCACCGCAAGCACTGCCTGATCAACGGGCTGGACGATATTGGGCTGACTTTGGAAAAAGTTGCTGCGATTGATTCCTTTGAAAAAAGGCAGGCGACCCTGCGCCCTTGGGCCTGAACCCCTTGCAAACCACAACATCTGGGGCCGCCTTCGCATGAATTGCCAAGGCGGCCTTTGTCTTGCCACAGGGCTGATTCAATCCTGCAACACATTCTCCGCGAAAACGCCTCAATGCTGGTGTTAGGTGTACGGGATGGTTGCGACGGACCGCGAAAGAAGGCACAAGTTGGGCAAGAATGAGGCAGGCCGCCTTAATTTGGCGGGCAATAGCGGGATAAAGGTCGGGCAAAGCACCCGGACTGACCGTTTGAGGGGTAGTTCAGCCGTGTTTTCAAACCTGACCGGAGCGGTGGTACGCGCCCTGTTGGTGATGGTCCTCGTCGCGACGCCTTCGGCCATCCTGATCAATTCGTCGGTTGATTCGCGGCAGATGGTCGCGCTGGTTGCGCTGTTTGCCGGCGTTCTGACCTTTGTCGAGTATTACTCCACCTATCCCGGACTGGTCGAATTCCGCGACGCCAAGCCGTTCAACCGAATCCGTTTCATGATGCTGTTTTGCACGGTTCTTGGTCTGACGCTGATCGAATCCGGCCGCGAATCCCCCACCACCTTGACCCAATTCGTGCAAGCCGTGGGCGCGCTGATCGGCTATTCGATGGATTTCCCTTATAGCCCGGTCCGTTTGGCGGCAGAATTGATGTCCACATCTGGCGATCCGGCGCAGATGGAAAGCGTGCGGACTGCGACGGGGATGGCCTATCTTATCTCATTGATTTCGCTGGCTGTCTTTGTGATGCAGTTGAAAGCGGGGGCTTGGCCGCGCCGGGATTCGGCGTTCAATGTCTGGGTCAATTTACCGACGTTTGATCCCTCGGCGGGGGGCGATGTGGTGTATCGGCTGACCCGGGATGCCCGCATTAACATTGCCTTAGGGTTTTTGCTGCCATTCTGGACGCCTCTGGTGCTGAATATGGCGTCGCTGGGCTTTCAGCCTCTGTCGATGTCATCGCCCCAAACCCTGATCTGGACGGTGACTGCATGGTCGTTCCTGCCCGCCAGCCTGTTCATGCGCGGCATCGCGCTGGGCCGGGTGGCCGACATGATCAAGGAAAAACGCCGGGCCGGGGTTCTGGCCGGGGCGTCGCCCAACCTCGCCACCGCCTAAGGCTTCTCGGATTGGCGCTGTTGCGCCTCGTCGTTGCTTTGGTTCTGCTGGCCGTCCCGGCGCGGGCTGAAACCTTTCGCATTGCCACCTATAGCGCTGATCTGGGGCGGTTTGGCCCCGGTCTTTTGCTAGCCGATCTGTCGCGCGCCGCGGATGATCAGATTGATCCGATGGTCGCGGTTTTGGTGCGGCTGAACGCCGATATTCTGTTGCTGACAGACATTGACTTCGACGCGCGTGATCAGGCGCTGACGGCGCTGGGGGACCGTTTGGCCAAGGCGGGTCTGTCCTATCCTTACCGGCTGGCGCTGCGGCCCAATTCGGGCGTGTCCACCGGGCTGGACATGAACGGCGACGGCGCATTGGGCACGCCGGATGATGCGCTGGGCTTTGGCCGTTTCGCCGGGGCCGAGGCGATGGCACTGTTGTCGCGTTTTCCTATCGACCGGGCCGCAACGCGCGATTTCACCGGCTTTTTGTGGCGCGATCTGCCCGGACAGATGATGCCGCCGACCGCGCCGCAGGTGATGCAGATCCAGCCGCTTTCATCAACCGGGCATTGGGAAGTGCCGATAACCCTGCCCTCTGGCCAAGTGCTGCATGTGCTGGCCTATGCCGCCACGCCGCCGGTGTTCGACGGTCCCGAAGATCGCAATGGTCGGCGCAACCATGATGAGGCGGCGTTTTGGCTGGCCTATCTGGACGGGCTTTTGCCCCTTACGGTACCAACGGACCCGTTGATTGTGCTGGGAAATTCTAACCTTGACCCTGTGGATAGCGAAGGGCGCCGCGGCGCGATCACCGCCCTTTTGACGCATCCCCGCCTGTTTGATCCCGCGCCCAAAGGCACCTCTGCCCGGGTTGAGCCTGCGCATCTGGGCGATCCCGCGATGGACACTGCCTTTTATGACACCGGGGCGGGCGGGCTGCGGGTGGATATTCTGCTGCCCTCACGCGAGTTTTCTATTCTTGGTGCCGGGGTGATGTGGCCGCCCGACACTGACCCCTTCGCGCAAACCCTTGCCGCCGCCTCGCGTCACCGCCCGGTCTGGGCCGATTTGTCGCTGATCGCTAAAGATTGAGTCAATTTTGTCCGGTCAGTATCGCGGCCTGCCGGGACGCACCAACCGCGCCGACCCCGTGCCGCGCCAGATGGACCCGCACGACCTGCGCCAGATCCACGCCATTGAAATCCGGCAAAAGCCGGGCCAAGGGTGCGCCGTCGAGGCTGTGCGGCGTCTCAAAGAGATAGCGCATTTCGGTCAATTCGCGCGCCAATTCCCAGACCGGCGATGCCAGACGCATCGCCCACCACGGGAAATTCCCAGTTTTCACGGTCTGGCCCATCTGCCGCTCTACCTCGGCGCGCAGGTCGGACACGGAAAAGGTCAACCCGGCAAAGGGGATATCGGCAAAATGGGGCAGATCCTGACCAAGGGCCACCAAATCGACCGCTGCCCGCGCCATATCTGGCAGATAGGCATAGGCGCGCCGCACCCCCGGCGTGCCCGGCAGGGTCATTTTGCCTTTGGCGATGCCTTTCAGCACAAACATGTTCAACATCGTGCTGTCCGACGTTTCGTCAATGAAATCTCCGCCGCGCAGGATCAGAACTGGCAGACCAGAGTCTTTGTATTGCTGTTCCGAGGCGACGCGAATCGCCCCTTTGCGCGCACAGGGTATCTGCGGCGTGTCCGGCCCCCAAGGCCCGGTCTGGTTTCCATAGACATAGACATTCCCCGGCAGGACCAGCCGCGCCCCGCTGGATTTGGCCGCAGCAATCGCGCTGCCGGTGATCTGGGGGATCAGCCGCGCCCAATCGTGGTATATCGGCGGGTTCAGCGCGTTCACGATCACTGATGCCCCCTGCGCCGCCACCGTCATGTCGGTGCCACGGCTATAACGAGCCACCTCCCACCCGGCCGCGGCAAAGGCCCGCGCCGCATTGCTGCCGAAATTGCCACCCGCGCCCAGAACCAGAACTTTTGCCATCATCGCCTCCGTTTATGCTTCCTTTTCAAATTAGCCCTGCGAAGGGTGAATAGGTATTCCCAAAAACCCGGGGTGTGGTATGCATATCTGTATGGATGTGCTGGACTGGACCCTGACCCGATCTTTCCTTGCCGTCGCCGAAACCGGGTCACTGACCGGCGCGGCGCGGCGTCTGGGCCTGTCACAGCCAACGCTGTCGCGCCACATCACCGATCTGGAATCCAAACTCGGGCCGCTGTTTCACCGCCAACCGCGCGGCCTTGCCCCCAATGACACCGCGCTAGCCCTGCTGCCCCATGCCAAAGCGATGGAGGAGGCCGCCGCGCGCCTGTCCCTTGCCGCCGCCGGGCGCGAGGAGGCCCCGACCGGCACGGTGCGCATAACCGCGTCGCGCGTGGTGTCGTTCCACATCCTGCCCGCTGTCCTGGCTGATCTGCGTCGGGCCGAACCGGGGATCGACATTGATCTTGTCCCGTCGGACACGTCGGAAAACCTGCTGATGCGCGAGGCGGATATCGCCCTGCGCATGTACCGCCCCGATCAGGCCGAGGTGATCACCGCCCATGTCGCGGATCTGCCCTTTGGCATCTATGCCGCCCGCAGCTACATTGACCGCCACGGTATGCCGCTGACTTTTGACGATTTTCTGCGTCATGACATGATCGGGTTCGACCGGTCGGACCTGATGTTGCGGATGATGGCCGGAATGGGGATTCAGCGGAAACGCACGGATTTTCCGATCCGCTGCGATGATCAACTGGTCTATCTTGAACTGCTGCGCGCCGGTCTGGGCATTGGCGGGATGCAGACCATCATCGCGCGCCGGCTGTCGGAATTGGTGCGACTGGTGCCGGATCTGCCGCTGCCGCCCCTGCCGGTCTGGATCACCGCGCATCAGGCACTGCGCCATACGCCGCGCATCCGCCGGGTGTTTGATTACCTGACACAGGCGTTTCGCGCCCTGAAACCTTGACCCCGCCCATCTTGACCCGGACGCGCCCATTGGCTAGGCCACCGCGAACTTCCCTTGCATGAGGCGCCCCATGGCCAATCCTTCCCTGCTTATCCTCGCCGGCGACGGCATCGGTCCCGAAGTCATGGCCGAGGTCAAAAAGATCATCGGTTGGTTCGACACGGCGCGGGGCATCACCTTTGACGTTTCCGAAGATCTGGTCGGGGGCTGCGCCTATGACTTGCATGGCACGCCGCTGCATGATGACACGATGGCCAAGGCCCAAGCGGTGGACGCGGTTCTGCTGGGCGCGGTGGGCGGGCCGAAATACGACAAGTTGGATTTCAGCGTAAAGCCTGAACGCGGTCTGTTGCGCCTGCGCAAGGAAATGGATTTGTTCTCCAACCTGCGTCCGGCCCAATGCTTTGACGCGCTGGCCGATTTTTCCAGTCTGAAAAAAGAGGTCGTGGCCGGTCTGGACATCGTCATTGTGCGCGAACTGACCAGCGGCGTCTATTTCGGCGAGCCGCGCGGGATTTTCACCGAAGGCAATGAGCGGGTCGGCATCAACACCCAGCGCTACACCGAATCCGAGATTGCCCGGGTCGCGCGGTCGGCGTTTGAACTGGCGCGCAAGCGGGGCAACAAGGTCTGCTCGATGGAGAAGGCCAATGTCATGGAATCGGGCATCCTGTGGCGCGAGGTGGTGCAGGAAATCCACGACAAGGAATATCCCGATGTGGAGCTGTCGCATATGTATGCCGACGCGGGCGCGATGCAGCTGTGCCGCTGGCCCAAGCAGTTTGACGTGATCGTCACCGACAACCTGTTCGGGGATTTGCTGTCGGACATGGCGGCGATGCTGACCGGGTCGCTGGGGATGCTGCCCTCGGCCAGTCTTGGGGTGCCGATGGCCAATGGGCGACCGAAGGCGCTGTATGAACCCGTCCACGGATCGGCCCCGGATATTGCGGGCATGGGCAAGGCCAATCCGATCGCCTGTATCCTGTCCTTCGCCATGGCGCTGCGCTATTCCTTCGCCATGGGGGATGAGGCGACGCGCGTCGAAAAGGCGGTTGAGAAGGTTCTGGCTGACGGTCTGCGCACCGCCGATCTGATGGGGCCAGAGGGCGGCACGCCGGTGTCCACCACCCAGATGGGCGACGCTGTCGTCGCTGCCTTGGCCGCCAGCTTGTAGGATTTCGGGCGGGGGGCGGTCGGTCGCCCCCTGTTCAATCGCCCAGATAGAACCCTGCAGTCAGACGGGCCTTTTCCCCGGCATCGTGGGCTTCGGCCCCGTCTGCAATTGCCGCCTGCCCCCAAAATTCCGCGCTGCCCCGCACGAAAGCCTGACCTTCGAATGTCGCGGCAAAAGCCGCCTCGTCAAAACGGGGTCTGTGCCCGTCCAGATGGCGCGCGAGTTCCATCAGGCTCCACTCCCACCCAACCCCCAGCGCGCCTGGCCCATAGGTTTTTAGTGTTTCGTCCGGGGCAAAGCGGTGGTTCAGGGTCAGGCGCGCGCCGGTGCCGTCGGGCGTGATCCGCAGATCAACCTGACCGCTTTGCGCGCCGTAGCCCCAGGTCACGGAGATCGCCTGTTGCGCGGCGCAAGACAGGATGGTGCCGCTGGCATTGCCCGTGACCGCAAAGCGCCCGCCTTGGTGAAGATCGCCGGTGACTTCGGAAAACCACTGTGCCAGTTGACTAGCCTCGGTCAACGCCGCCCAAAGACTTGGCGGCGGAGCGGCCAATCTGCGGTCCAAGCGGATCAGAACCGGCCCGTTCCCCCCGACTGTCGATCCCGTGACCCGGCGGTGAACCTGTGACAGGTGGTCCGCCGCTGAAAACTCCATCCCCACCCCCAGGTTTGCGCAAAATCATCGCCACAGCGCCGCCGCTGTCAAGGCCTTCCCCGCCACAGCACAAAGGCGCAAAGCGATCAAAAACGGCACTTTTTGGCGGGTTCAGGCGGGCCATGACGCGGGCCCTCTGGCACAAGAGGCGCATGTCACGTCCTCATAATTCTGTTGCAGGTGCCCTTCTGGGCCTGCTGGCCTTTGGTCTTTATGCCGCCTTCGATATCTGCGTCAAATTTCTGGGCGGCGGCTATAATTCGTTTCAGATCATGTTCTTCTCGGGGCTGATGGCCTTTCCGCTGGTCATGGCCTATGCGCTGTTTTCCGGCGATCAGGGCAGTCTGAAACCCCGGCAACCGCGCTGGATGGCGCTGCGCACGCTGGTCATTCTGGGCAACGGGATTCTTGGTACCTATGCCTTTGCAACCCTGCCCTTGGCGCAATGTTATGCGATCTTTTTCTGTATGCCGCTGTTCATCGCGCTGCTGGGCGTGCCTCTGCTGGGTGAAAAGATCGACCTTGTGCGCGGGCTTGCGGTGATCCTGGGGCTGATCGGCGTGATGATCGCGCTGAACCCGGCGACGGCGCGGCTGGAATGGGCACATCTGGCAGCCTTTCTGGCGGCGGGTTTTGGGGCGATGAATTACACCCTTCTGCGCAAGACCGGCGGAACCGAGCGGACGGTAGTGCTGATGATGTATCCGATGGTTGCGCAATTGGCCGTGGTGTCGCTGGTGATGCCCTTTGTCTATGTGCCGATGCCGCTTGGCGACATGGCGCTGACCGCGTTCATGGGTCTGGCTGCGGTGGCGGGGTCGTTCGCGATCATTGCCGCCTATCGCAGCGCGCGGGCGATCGTCGTGGCCCCGATGCAGTACAGCCAGATCATCTGGGCCGCCGTCGTTGGCGCGGTCTTGTTCGGGGAAACCATGTCACTGCCCACCATCATAGGCACCGCGCTGATCATCCTGTCCGGCATCGTGATTGTCGCCCGTCAGGATAGCCCGACATGACGCTTAGCCCATCGGTTCAGGGGGCGTTGCTGGGGCTGTGCAGCTTTGGGCTTTACGCCTTTAGTGATGTCACGATCAAATTCATGGGGCAGGGCATCAGCCCGGTGCAGATAATCTTTACCGCCAGCCTGTTCAGTCTGCCGTTCATTTTGGTGCAGGCTGTCACCTCGGCTGGCGGGTTGGCCCTGCGGCCGGTGTTCCCGCGCTGGACGCTGATCCGCGTGGTCCTGACTTTGGTGAACTCGGTCATTGTCAGCTATACGTTCACCAAACTGCCCATCGCGCAGGCCTATGCGATTTTCTTCTGTATGCCGCTGCTGATCACCCTGCTGGCGGTGCCTTTTCTGGGCGAGCGGCTGGATCTGCCACGGGTGCTGGCGATTGTGGTGGGGTTTTCGGGAGTGTTGATTGCGCTGCGACCGGGGTCAGAGCCGCTGCAATTCGCCCATCTGACCGCCATTGTCGGCGCGACCTTGGGGGCTTGCAATTCCCTGATCCTGCGCAAGATCTCCGAGACGGAACGGGCATCGGTCATGCTGCTGTATCCCGCCCTTGCCCAGACCATCGTGCTTGGCTGCCTTTTGCCTTGGCTTTGGGTGCCGATGGATCTGTTCACCTGGTCGCTGGGTGCGATGATTGCGGTTCTGTCGGTGATCGGTGGGGTGTTTATCATCGCCGCCTATGCCCGCGCGCCGGCGATCGTGGTGGCACCCATGCAATACAGCCAAATCATCTGGGGCGCGTTGTGCGGAGTGCTGATCTTTGGCGAGGCGATGGATGCGCTGATGATTTTCGGCATTGCGGTGATTATCGGCGCTGGTCTGTTCTTGCTGTGGAAATCCGGCCAGCCTGCGCCCGTGACCCCGCCGGTCCTGCAAAAATCATAGGCGAGTTTCGGTATATCTGCCGCAACCCCCCTTGAACTTTGCCCGCCATAGGTGGATTCGGTTGCCCCAAGTCAGTGCTGTTGCCGGACCTTCAGGATTTCGAAAATGCCCCCCCAGTCCAACCTTGTCGGTGCGCTTTTGTCGCTGGCTGCCTTTGCGATTTATGCCTCTAATGATGTGATCGTCAAATATCTGGGGGCCAGCTACAGCCCCTTTCAGACCATCTTTTTCTCGGTGCTGTTCGGCTTTCCGCTGGTGCTGATGATGCTGATCGGGGACCGGCAGGACGGCAATCTTTTGCCGCGCCATCCGGTGCTGACGATCATGCGGTCGGTTCTGACGGTGCTGAACGCGGTCTGCGCGTTCTACGCCTTTTCTGTGCTGCCGCTGGCAGAGGCCTATCCGATCTTCTTTGCCATGCCGATCCTGATCACCCTGATCGCCATTCCGATGCTGGGCGAAAAGGTTGGCCTGCACCGGGGGATTGCGATTGCCGTGGGTCTGATCGGGGTGATCATCGTGGTGCGGCCGGGCAATGCCAATCTGGGGCTGGGGCATCTGGCGGCGATTGCGGCGGCGGCGCTGGGGGCAATGAATTCTGTTCTGGTGCGCAAGATCGGCAATTCGGAACGGTCAGTGGTGATCATGCTGTATCCGATGATGGCCAATCTGATCGCGGCGGGTATCGCACTGCCCTTCGTCTATATCCCCATGCCGTTAAGCCATATGGCGATGCTGGCGGCGATGGCGGCACTGGGATTTATCGCGGGCTTGCTGGGCATAGCCGCCTATCGCCGCGCGCCTGCGGTGATCGTCGCGCCGATGCAATATTCGCAGATCGTCTGGGCCACGATCTTTGGCACGCTGATTTTTGGGGAAACCCATGACGTGGTGACGATCATCGGCACCTCGATCATCATCGCGTCGGGGATGTATATCGTGCTGCGCGAAGGCAAGCCTTTGGTGTCGAAGAACCGCCCGGTTCTGGAAACCCGGTCGCGCATCGATACCGGGCTGATGCCGCGCCTGTCGTCCTGGGCGAAGTTCCTGGAACGCCGCGCCAAGAACAAGCCGACGGCCGACGATCTGTCCTGAAATCCCGGCCTGCCCCCCTTGCAAAACACCCCCGCTCGCGGTAACCCCGCCCCCAAGGTCGGAGTGTAGCGCAGCCTGGTAGCGCACCTGCTTCGGGAGCAGGGGGTCGAAGGTTCGAATCCTTTCACTCCGACCAAATTTCCCCAGCGCGCGGCCA
>JANNBI010000312.1:0-2681 GCA_031385345.1 Paracoccaceae bacterium
TGTCAGCGGCTTGTCGCGGGCGATTGCCACCCAGATGCAAGTCTGGGCGCTGACCGATGCCGAGGCGGATGTGGCGGGATTGATGCTGAAAGGCCTGTCGCACCGCGAGATCGCGCATCTGCGGCAGTGCTCCGAAGTTACTGTGCGCCAGCATGTCAGCATGATCTACCGCAAATCGGGCCTGACCAACCGCGCGCAACTGACGGCGTTCTTTCTGGAAGACCTGTTGCCGGATGGCGCGGAACAAAGCGCGCGCAAGCCGATGTCCGTGGAGTGAGCGCCCCTTGACCGCGCTGCCGGATCCCCCGCAGGGCATCCGGCAGCAAAGGTCAGAACCGCGTCACCACGCATTCCGGCAGATAGCGCATCACGTCCTGCGGGCGGCACAGATCCGTCGCGGGGGTGGTGACGGCGGAACTGGCGGCGGCGGTGGCCATTGCAAGCGCCGCTGCGGCGTCCTGACCGCGCGCGCGGGTCAACACATAGCCCGCGACAAAGCTGTCACCGGCGCCGATTGTGGACAGAACCTTGACCTTGGCGGCCTGACAGAACAGCCGCTCCTCGGCATTGGCCAGCACAGATCCATCGGCCCCGCGCGCCACGATCACGGTTTTTGCCACGCCGCGCGCCACCAGTTCGGCGGCGAAATCGGCGCTGTCCTGACGTTCGGTCAGGGGGCGGCCCGCGATCTGGCCCGCCTCGTAGCCGTCCATGCGCAGCACCTCCAGCCCCGGAATGGGATTGGTCACCGCTTCGATCAGGGCCGGACCCGAAGTGTCAAGGATCACCATCAGCCCCGGCATGGCGCGCGCCAGGCGGGCGGGGAAATCCAAGGGCACACCGGGCGGCTGGCTGCCGGAAATCACCGAATAGGCCCCGACACGCGCCGAAGCGCGCAGCAAGGTAAAGACGCGTTCCTGATCCACCTCGGCCCATTTCGGCCCGGGCAGCATGAAGCGGAACTGATGCCCGGTGGCTTTTTCGGTCACGGTCAGGCTTTGGCGCGTCTCGCCGGGGGCGGTCAGGGCCAGAAACGGCACACCTTCGGCCCGGATCAGCCCGGCCAGACGGTCGCCGGTCAAGCCCCCCAGCGCCACCAGCGCCAGACTTTCGCCGCCCAGTGCCATGACGGCGCGCGACACGTTCAACCCGCCACCGCCGGGATCCAGTACCGGCTCCGCACAGCGCAATTTCTCGTCCGGGACCAGATGCGGCACCTCGGTGGACATGTCCAGGGCGGGGTTCAGGGTCAGGGTAACGATGGGGGTCTGGGCAGGCAATTGCGTCATGGCCGCTCCGCAAACGGTGTTTCGGGGAAAAAGGCCGGGCCAAGACCTGTGATTAGGACCGGGGACACGTCGCCCCGGTGTCGGTTATTCCGCGATCTCGATCTCGGTCTCAAACGTGCCGATCTTGGCCGAGTTCTTGTCGCGCAGGGTGGTGATCAGACGGTACTTGCCCGCCGGGATGCCGTCCAGATTATAGGTGATGTTCGCCTGAAATTCCTTGTTGGGATAACGCGAGGACATGTCCAATTCAGTCACGTTCGGCACATCGCCAAGGATCTCTCCGGTATCGGACTGCACTTGCAGATCGACGAAAAAGCCGATCGACACCAGCCCCTCACCGGGGTTGCCATAGCCGTAACCGAAGGGTTCGGCATAGATCACAATGGGTTCAGCGAGTTTATAGATGTTGTCGGCGCGCGGGTTGTAGATGCCAAAGCCCGAGGCGGGTTCGATGACCAGAAAGGTATCGGTAAAGCCGATGCCGGGGCTTTCGTCCCAGACCGCTTGCAGGATTTCGCGGGCTTGCGCCACTGCACCGGGGTAATCGCCGTTCGACAGGCGGGTTTCGACACTGGCGGCAGTGTCGGCCACCGGGCCGGCAAGGGCCGCGTTGCCGGTCAACAGGGCGCACAGGATCGGGGCAAGGGACAAATGGGCGAAACGGGGGAACATGGGTTTACTCCGCAAAGTCAGTCAAAGGGGCCGTCGGTCGGGGCACGATAGGGCAGCGGGGCCAAAGGCGAAAGCGGGAATGACGCGGGGCGGCGGCAAGGCGGTGGGCGTGGGGCACTGGCGGGCCGGGGGTGGGGCGGGGGTGGGCCGGAAAGCAGAACAGCGGCGGGCCGCAGGGCAACACCCGCCCCAAACCCTGCATTTCCCCCCTTTTCATCCGCGATTTCGTCCCTATGATCCGATGCCATGATCAAGGGCTTTCATACCACGACCCGCACGGGGGCCGCATTGCGCGCCTCTGGTGCCGCGCGTTCCGCCCTGTCGCTTCTTCTTAGCTGCCTCTGAGCGTGCCCTTGGGCGCGACCGCTCAGAGGTGAAGCGCCCACGGACATCCCGCTAAGACCCCGCAAGACAGACCCAAGGAACCCCTGACATGACCCTGACCGCCTCGCAGCCGCGCGTTTTGATTTTTGACACCACCTTGCGCGACGGGGAACAATCCCCCGGCGCCACTATGACCCATGACGAAAAGCTGGAGATCGCGGGCCTGCTGGACGAAATGGGCGTCGATATCATCGAAGCCGGGTTTCCCATCGCCAGCGAAGGCGATTTCGCCGCCGTATCCGAGATTTCGCGCCGGTCGCGCAATTCGACGATCTGCGGGCTGGCGCGGGCGAATTACAAGGATATCGACCGCTGCTGGGAGGCGGTGAAACACGC
>JANNBI010000353.1:0-11510 GCA_031385345.1 Paracoccaceae bacterium
AATTCGCCAATTGCCCCTGAACCCCGATTGCGCCATCCGCCCGACCCTCGGCCGTCACGTCCAGCGATTGGCCGTCCAGCCGCGCATCCTGCAACCGCAGCACGCCGTCGGTCATCGCCACGGTCACCGCCAGATCGGCAGGCCCGGCAAGGATGCGGTCAATCTCGGTTTGCCCGACACCCAGCCCGCTGGCCTGCCCGGTCAGGGTGGCGATACCGTCGGTCAGCGTGCCGATATAGGCCGAAGCCCCGGTGACGCTGCCCCGAAAGCGCGGCCCCAGCGCGCCCAGATCGGTCAGCGCCAGATCGGCGTTTACGGCCACCGCGGCCTCGCTTAGCGTGCCATTCAGTGTCGCGGTCAGATCACCCGCCCGCACCGTTATGTCGCTGAATGTCGTGCCGGTTGCATCCCGCGTGACCTGCCCCGCCACTTGTGAGGCCCCGGCCACCAGATTGTCGATCTGCGGAATCCCAATCGCCAGATCCTCGCCATTGGCAGCAAAGCGCAGATCAAACGCCGCGCCCAAGGCGCTGGTCTGGCCCGACATGGTCAGCGACGCCTCACCGCTTAGATCCAGCCCGGTCAGATCGGCCAGACGCGACAGATCGCTGAACGTGCCCTGCGCGCGCCCGTCAATGGCAAAGCCGGTTTCCAGCCCCTGCACCGCGCCCGTTGCAGTAAAGGTGTAATCCTCGCCGCTTAGCGAAAGGTCCGTGATTTCGGTCTGGCCGCTGCCCGCTGTCCATGCCGCCTTTAGCGTGCCCGAGGCTGACGGCCCCACGGCCTTGGCCAGTGCCGGATCGCTGGCCTTCAGACCAAAGCCGATAAAGCTTAGGTCGGCGGTGATGCGTTTGCCGCCCACATCCCGCGCGATATTGCCGCCACCGGACAGGCTAAGGCTTTGCGCGGTGAAATCGGACCGGTCCAACCCCATGATCAACCCGCCCAGCGTCCAAGCGTCACTGTCGGCGGCATCAAACCCCAAGCTTAGCCGGGCCGAGGTCAGGCTGGTCGGGACTTCGGTTGTCAGGGGCAGCAGCACCAGCGCTCCGTCCTCGCCCGCGATGGCGACATTCATCGAAAACCGTTCCGGCAATCCGTCCGGGGCCAATGCCAGATTGCCGGTGGCGTTCAGCGCCCCCGAGGCGAGCGCGAAACTGGACAGGTCAAACCGCCCATCCGGCAGGCTGGACCCGTCCACCGTCAGCGTCAGACTGTCGCCCAGAAAGGCGCGGTAGGCGGGCCAGAAAACCGGGGCCAGATCGCCTGACAGATCGGCGGAAAAATCGCGCTGACCTTCGGCCCGGCCCAAAAGCGCGATCTGCCCGGCCAGTCGCGGCTGACCGTCGGTTTGCAGTGTCACCTCGGCGGTGAAATCGTCCAGCGGCCCGCTGCCCTTGATCGTCAACCCGGCCGAAGGCGCACCCGGCACCTGCAACAGCCGCACCGAAATCCCGTCAGCCTGTTCCTGCGCGTCCAGCGACACGGCCAGGATCCCGGTCGCATTGGCATAGCTGGCCTGCAAGGCGAAATAGCCGTCTGGCCCCTCGTCCTGCCGGTCGATGTTGACGGTGATCTGACCTTCGCCATTGGCCAACGACAACGCGGCTTCAATGGTGCCCTGCACTTCTTCGCCCAAGACATCCTTGCCCAGCGTGATCTTGTCCGCCGCGATGCGCCCGATGGTCACCGACACCGGCAGTTCCGGCAGGGCAAAGGCCGCGCCTTCGGTGGCGGGCATGCCAGAGGTATCCATGACCGGCAGACGGTCAAGAATGATCTCGGCAGCGGTCAGGGCGGTGACGGTCACCTCACCCGACAGCAGCGCTGACCGGTCCCAGCCCAGCGACAGATCGCGCAAGGTGATCCAGACGCCGTCATCATCCGCGATGGTCATCTCGTCTATCGTGGCCACCGAGGACAACGCCCCGGCAAAGCCAGTAATCGTCACCTTGCGGCCCGCGTCCGACAGATTATCCTCCAGCAGGGCGACCAGATAGCTGCGGTCGTCGGTCTGCGCCGGGGCCGCCATCGGCAGCAGCGCCAGACCAAGCCCAAGGATCAGACCCGCCCGCGTCAAAACGATTGCCCCAGTCCGACGTAAACCTGTACCCCGTCACCGGTGCTGCCGCTGACCGGCGCGGCCACATCCACCCGCAAGGGGCCAAACCCGGTCTGATACCGCAGACCCAGCCCCGCGCCCGAATGCGCCTGCCCGCCGCCATCGCCCAGTCCGCCGTCGCTGACCGTTCCGATGTCGAAAAACGCCACTGCGCCGAAGGTGTCGTTGATGCGCAACCGCCCCTCAAGCGACCCGCCAAGAAAGGTCGTGCCGCCGGTTTCGACTGGACCGCCCGAAGTCGCCACCTCGATCCCCAGGGATTGATAAGGCTGGCCGCGCACCGTTCCGCCACCGCCGGAATAAAACAACTGATCGCGCGGCGCGCCCAAGGGCGAGGCCCCAATGATCGACCCGCCCTGAATCCGCGCCGCGACAACGAATTTGCTGTCTTCGCCAAAGGCGTAATAGCCGCGGGTGTCAAAGGTCAGCCGCACGCCATCCTCGGTCGATCCAAACCCAAGGAATGGCTTGACCTCTACATCCACCAGAAACCGTTTGGTGGCGTCATTGGGTGTATCGCGCCGGTCCCATGTGATGCCAAGTGGCAGGTTCAGGCTGCAATACAGAAAATCCCCGATGGCATCGCTGCCCGCGACATAGGAATAACTTAGCCCCACATTGGCCGACAATTCGTTGGAAAACACATGGTTGAAGTTCAGCCCCAGTTCACCGGAATTCAGGCGGTAATCTTCTTCGTCCAGATGCTCCAGATCAAAGGACACCCCGCCCGTGGTATCGGGAAAGGGCGAGGCCGGGCGTTCCAGACTGACGCCAAATGTATAGTCGGTGCCGGACAGCGAGGAGGAGATGTTGTTGACCTCAAACCCGATGTTGAACCGTTCCCCGCCGCCAAAAAGATTGCGGTGCAGCCAGTCGCCGGACAGGTTCAGCCCTTCCAGAGTTGATACCTCAACCCCAAAGGTATAGCGCCGCGATTTCGCCTCGGCCACGGTCAGGGTCAGGGGCAACAGATCGGGGGCGACGATGGTGTCGGATTCCTCAAACGACACGGCGCTGAAAATCCCGGTTCGCCGCAGCCGTTCTGCGGCCCGGTCCAATTCATCGGCGGAAAACAGTTCGCCCGGTGACAGGCCGGCAATCTTGCGGATGCGGTTGCTGCGCATCTTGACGTTGCCGACGATGGTCAGCGCGCCGAACCGCAATTCCGGCCCGGGTTCCAGATCAATCCGCGCCGCCATGGTCGCCGCGCCGTGGTCCGCCGTCAGATCCTGCGAGGATACGGCGGCCTTGGCATAGCCTTTGTTGCGCCAGCCCGTCACCCCCGCCGCCACCGCCTCTCGGATGACGCCGGTCGATGCGGTCTGGCCGATGGCAAAGCCCTTTGGCAGTTCGGTGCGCCGCGTCACCGGCTGCAAACTGGCGGCCGAGAAGGTAAAGCGCGGACCGGGATCGACCGTCACCGTGACGCGGCCAATTTGGGTGGGGGCGTCCAACGGCGCGATCCCCGCCGCCTCTTGACCGTCCAGCCGCACATTGATCACAGCCGAGTAATGCCCGGCGTTATACAGAACCTCGATCAGGCGGCTGTATTCGGCCTGCGCATCGGCAAAAACATCCACCGCCGCCGCATCGGTTTCATTGCGCCGCGCCCATAGCAGCGAGGCCGACTTGATCTGCGCGATCAGATCGGCATCCTGACTGGCGATGGTCAGATCGACGCTGTCCAAGGGCGTCGCAGCCCCCGGCCACAGCCCCAGCGTGACAGCAAGGACTAGGGCGGCCCGGGAATGGTGTCGCAAGATCTGGCGTTTCATGGTCTGCGCTCCGCTTGGGGGCAACTATCACTGTCGGCGGGAAAAAGGGCAATGGCTGTTGGCCTTTGCACCCCCTGCCGGGCGATTCCCACTGGCAGTTTTCAGCCTATTGGACAATGGTGACGCCTGAACCGGAGGCTGATATGACCTATATTCCCGCAAGCGACCGCTATTCCAACATGACCTACCGCCGCGCTGGCAAATCGGGGCTGATGTTGCCCGCGATTTCGCTGGGTCTGTGGCATAATTTTGGCCATGACACACCGCATCAGACCAAGCAGGCGATCTGCCGCACCGCTTTTGATCTGGGCATCACGCATTTCGATCTGGCCAACAATTACGGCCCGCCGCCCGGTTCGGCAGAAGAGGCTTTTGGCGAATTGATGCGCACCGATTTCCGCCATCTGCGGGATGAACTTATCATCTCCTCGAAGGCCGGTTATCTGATGTGGGAGGGGCCTTATGGCGAATGGGGCAGCCGCAAGAACCTGATTGCGTCCTGTGATCAGTCGTTGAAGCGGATGGGTCTGGATTACGTCGATATCTTCTATTCGCACCGCTTTGACCCCGACACCCCGCTGGAAGAAACTATGGGCGCGCTGGATCACATCGTGCGGTCTGGCCGGGCGCTGTATGCCGGGGTTTCCAGCTATAACAGCCAGCGCACGCGTGAGGCTTATGCGATCCTGAAACGGCTTGGCACGCCCTTCGTGATCCACCAGCCCAGCTATAACATCCTGACCCGCTGGGTCGAGGAAGACGGGTTGAAGGATACTCTTGCCGATCTGGGATTGGGGTCGATTGCCTTTGTGCCTTTGGCGCAGGGGATGCTGACCAACAAATACCTGAAGGGCATTCCAGCGGGCAGCCGCGCGACCCAAGGCAAATCCCTGTCGCCGGACATCATCACGCCCTCAGCGATTGCCAGCCTGAATGCGCTGAACGACATGGCGGCGGCGCGGGGCCAGACCCTGGCGCAGATGTCGATTGCCTGGGTGCTGCGCGGGGGTGGCATCACCTCGGCGCTGATCGGGGCATCGCGGCCGGAGCAGGTGGTGGATTGCGTCGGCGCGATCAATAATCTGGAGTTTTCCACCGAGGAGCTGGCGTCGATTGACCGGATCTCGCTTGAGAAGGACATCAACCTGTGGGCGAAGTCGAGCAGCGATTAAGGGGTGATCTTAGCGGTCCGACGGGGGGCTGCGATATCATTCCGCCCAAATCTGCTGCCTTGCCCAATTTGATTTCAATCGAATTGGGCCGCGCCTGCCTGCCCCCGGCAGGCGCGTCAAGACGCACCCGCCAGGCAGGCGCGCCCCAATCCGCCAACCCCAAGCGCCTGCGGAACGCCCCTTGTCCGTCGCCGTTCCGGCTTTGGCCAACTGACCGAAAAACTCTCTCCCAGAGAGTTTTCTTGCGGTCCGAGACGCGGGTTATCGCGTCGCCGCCCCCTCAAAAAACACCGCGACCCGCTCTGCGATCCAAGCCGAATCCGCCTGTCCCCTGACCGATGCCACCGCCCGCGCCGCCACATCTGTCGGCAGCTTGCCCGCATATTCCCGCACCAAGGCTGTCGCAAACTCTTGCGTCATTTCCGGGTGATACTGCGTACACAGCACCCGGTCGCCCAGTGCGAAACTGCCAATCGGACAGTCGGAATTGCCGCCCAACCCCACCGCACCCGGCGGCAGGTCCAACACCTGCTCGACATGCGCGGCGTACAGGCGGATCGGAGCGCCCTCCATCACTGTCTCGGTCAGCCCGAACACCCAGCCCCCCGGATTGCGCCCCACCCGGCCGCCCAGCGCCAGTGCCACCGCCTGATGGCCAAAGCAGGCGCCGAACACCGGCTGACCTTCGGCCACCAGACCCCGGATCAGCGCAAGCAGTTGGCCCACCCAAGGGTCGGCATCGTGAACCGAGGCGGGCGACCCCCCGATGATCCAGCCGTCAAACCGCGCGTCCGGTGCCGGAAACTCGTCGTCCTTCACTGCGAACACCGTCACCTGCCAATCAGGCCGCACCGCCGCGATCATCGCGGTGAATTTCGCCCCATCGCCCGGATGCGCCGCCGCAAAAGCGCTGTCATCCGTGTTGGTCATCAGAACAGCCAGATGCATGATTTTTGCTTTACATATTTATGAACTTGTTTAGTATATTTATAAAGCGACCATGGGGCAAGGAACATCTGATGACGATCTGGACGCCCACCGATGATGGCCATGCCGACCTGACCAGCCATGACACCTTTGTGAACGGCGCCCCGCACAACACCTTCAAACGCCTGCGCGATCATGATCCGATGTCCTGGACACCTTGGGATCAGGGCGAGGGGTTCTGGTCGGTCACACGGCATGACGACATCACCGCCCTGAACGGCCAGCCCGACCTTTTATCCTCGGCCCAAGGCATCCGGATGGAAGATCAGAGCTATGCCGAATACCTTGCCCGGCGCACCTTTCAGGAAACCGACGGCGCGGACCACATGGGCACAAGGATCAAGGTCGCCAAGGCGTTTTCCAAGGCGGTTATCGCCCAGTTCGAACCAGTGATCCGTCAGATCTGTGCCGAAATTCTGGACGATGTCCTGCCGCGCGGCACCTTCGACGCCACCCGCGAAATCGCCCGCCAACTGCCGATGCGGATGTTGGGCCGGATCATCGGCACCCCCGAGGCGGATCTGCCCTGGCTGGTGGACAAGGGCGACGCGCTGATAGCCAACACCGACCCGGATTATACCGCGCATGTGCTGGACAAGATGACCACGGACGAGTTTCGCATGATGCCCTTCAACTCTCCTGCCGGGGCCGAGTTGTTTGTCTATGCCAAGGAATTGATGGCGAAAAAGGCGGCTTCGGGCGATACTTCGGGTGTTCTGCACCTGATCCTGCAACCCGGTCCCGATGGCTCTGTCATGCCGGAACATGAGTTTCGCAATTTCTTCTGCCTGCTGGTTGCCGCGGGCAATGACACCACCCGCTATTCCATCGCGGCAGGCCTGCATGCCCTGTGTCACCAGCCGGAATTGCTGGGCCAGATGCAGGCGGGTGGCACGGTCTGGGACACGGCCCCGGATGAAATTATTCGCTGGGGATCGGCCACCACCTATTTCCGCCGCACCGCCACCCGCGACTTTGACCTGCACGGCAAACAGGTGAAGGCGGGCCAGAAGGTGATCTATTGGTGGGCCAGCGGCAACCGCGACGAACGCGTGCTGGAGGATCCGATGCGCGTCAACCTGATGCGCAGCCCCAACCGCCATCTCAGCTTTGGTCAGGGCGGCCCGCATGTCTGTCTGGGCATGTGGCTGGCGCGGCTGGAGGTGCGGGTTCTGTTCCAGGAACTCGCCAAACGCATCACGAAAATCGAACCCGCCGGCCCGCACAAGTTTTTGCGATCAAACTTCATTGGCGGGATCAAGGAATTGCCCGTTACAGTCAGGTTGCAATAGTCCGGGCAAGAGGCGGCCAAGATCAAGATCAGGGAGATGACGATGACCGACCGCCTGCGTGCGATGTTTTGCGACCACCTGTCCATTCTGCGGGGCAAATACCTCCCCGCCTCCAAGATGCGCGATGATGAAAGCCGCTTCGCGCGGCCGACATTTTCGGTGCATTACGACAAGGATCTGCTGATCGAAGCCCCCGGCACCATGTGTCTGGAAGGCCTGCCCGACATGGCCCTGCGCTGGCGCGGCGATGAAATCCGGCCCGGATGGGAACCCGGGACGCAGGTGGTTCTGGGTGATCTTTACGGTGCCGACGGTGCGCCCCTGCCGATGTGCCCGCGCGGCGCCCTGAAACGCGCCGTCGCCGCCTGGGAGGCGAAGGGCCTGACCCCCAAGATCGGGATCGAACTGGAGGCTTACGCTTTCATCCGCCGCGACGATGGCCAGATCGTGCCCTATGACACCCCCGGCGCCGTGGTCTATGGCACCGGCAATTTCACCGACCCGAAACGGTTCACCGATGCGATCTGGGCCAAAGCGCAGGAGATCGGCCTGCCGCTGGACCTGATCACCGCCGAATATGACACGCCGCAGTTCGAATTTACCCTGACCTTCGACACTGCGGTCGATCACGTCGACACCGTCGTGCTCTTCCGCCAGATGGCCCGGGAAATCGCCTGGGATCACGGCATCCTTCTTAGCTTTCTGCCCAAACCGATCGTCGGTAAGGGCGGCAGCGGCATGCATGTCAATCTGTCCTTCACCGACGCCAAGGATCACAACGCGCTGGCCCATGGCGATCGGGGCGATCCGGGTCAGATGAATGATCTGGCGCGGGCTTGTGTGGCCGGTTGGATGCGGCATCACCGGGGCATGGCCGGGCTGATCGCCCCCAACGCGTTGTCCTATCTGCGGCTGCAACCGGCCAGCTTGTCGGGCTACTGGTGCAACTGGGGCGGCGACAACCGCAATGTCACGGTGCGCCTGTCTGCCGAAGGTGGCAAGAAGGCCCGGCTGGAACACCGCATGGCCGATGCCGCCGCCAATCCCTACACCGTGGTCGCCACCGTCCTGCAAGCCGCTTTGCTTGGGGTCGAAGGCGGCTATCCGCTGCCCCCGATGGAAACCGGCGACGGTTTTACCCGCAACGACGCACCTCATGGGGTGGCGGCGTCGCTGACCGGCGCGCTGGACGATCTGGCCGCCGACACCGCCCTGCGCAATGCCGTCGGCGCCGGACTGGTGGACAACCACATCTATATGAAACGCGCCGAGGTCGACAAAACCAAGGCGCTGGACGGCGACGCACTGCGCGACTGGTACATCTGGTATATCTAAGGGGGTGGCATGAAGGCGACATGGATTCTGGCCAATGGCCAACAGATCTCGGCAGAGGTCAAAGCGGGCAAAAACCTGATGGAGGCGGCGGTGGCCCAGAACATCCCGCTCGTGATTGGCGAATGCGGTGGCAGCATGTCCTGCGCCACCTGCCATGTCGTGGTGGATGACGCCTGGACCGCTCGCGCCGGCAGCGTCAGCACGTTTGAGGACGCCATGTTGGACGTGGCCGAGGCGGAACGCCAACCCGCCTCACGGCTATCCTGCCAGATCCGGATGACGTCGGACCTAGACGGCATCATCCTGCATGTGCCGCAGCCTTAGGTGCTTTGGATCAAAAGCATAAAAGAAGGGGATGTTTAGGCCACATTGAAGGCTAGCGCGCTGCCCAATCTTCCCGGCTCCAAACTTCCCGATCCAGCCTTCAATGTGGTTCAAATATTCCTCGGGGGGCGGCCCGGAACGGGCGCGGGGGGCAGACGGCCTCCCGCCTTGCCCGATCACAAGGCGCGAAATCCGGCGTCCAGCGCGCGCAGGATCACTTGCACATCGTCCGAGGTCAGGATCAGCGGCGGCGACAGAATTATGTTCGGCCCCGAGACCCGAACCATGGCACCTTCGCGGTAGGTCACGGCCTGCACGCGGCCCGGATCGGCCTTGGCCGGGGGGGCCTTGGTGGCGCGGTCCGAGACCATCTCGATCGCGGTCATCAGGCCCAGCCCGCCACGCACGTCCCCGATGCAATCATACCGCGCCATCAGCGCCTGCACTCCGGCGAAAAGTTCGGCCCCGCGCGCTGCCGCATTGTCCTTTAAATTCAGCCGCTTGGTTTCGGCCAAAGTCGCCAGCGCCGCCGCCGCCCCCACCGGATGCCCGGAATAGGTATAGCCATGACCGATGGCGGCACGGCCAGTGTCGTCACGCTCGAACACCTGCGCCACGCCTTCGGCAATCATCAGCGCACCAAAGGGGAAGTAGGCATTGGTGATCGCCTTGGCGGTACAGGCAAAGTCGGGATTGACCCCCCACAACCGACTGCCAGTCCAAGCCCCGGTGCGGCCAAAGGCGGTGATCACCTCATCCGCGATCAATAGGATGCCGTGCTTGCGGCACAGATCGGCCATCCCCGGCATGAAAGTGGCATGGGGCAGGATCACCCCGCCCGCCCCAAGGATCGGCTCCATGATCATCGCGGCAATCGTGCCAGCGCCTTGAAAGGCGATTTCATCCTCCAGCGCCTGCAGGCACAATTGCGCCAGTCGGGCCGGATCGGATTCGTTGAACGGGTTGCGATAGGTATAGGGCGCGGGGATGTGAAAGCAGCCCGGCAGCAAGGGTTCGTACATCGTGCGGAAATTCGCGTTGCCGTTGACAGAGGCACCGCCCATATGCGTGCCGTGATAGCCCTTTTTCAGCGACAGGAATTTGGTGCGCCCGGCCTCGCCCCGGATCTTGTGATACTGACGCGCCAGCCGCAGCGCGGTTTCCACCGAATCGCTGCCGCCGCTGGTGAAAAACGCGCGGGTCAGACCGTCGGGTTCGAAAAAGGCGCGCAATTCCTCGGCCAGTTCGATCACCTGATCGTTGGAGGTGCCGCGAAAGGTCGAATAATAGGGCAGGCGGTCCAGTTGCGCGGCGATGGCGTCTTTGACCCCTTGCGCCGAATATCCCAGATTGACGTTCCACAACCCGCCCACGGCATCCACCGTTTCATGCCCGTCGATGTCGCGGATCCGCACACCCTGGGCCGAGGTCACAATCACTGGCGGGTTTTTCTGGCTGTCGGCCGGGGCGGTCATCGGATGCCACAGGCTGCGGGCGTTGTTGGCTTTCAGAAAGTTCTCGTCCTTCATGACGGCTCCTTTGCGGGCGATCCGTCCGCGGTCCAGATGGTGTCAAGGCGTGCAGGCAGGCTGCCGCCCCATAATGTGATCACAGCGCGCGCCGCCCCCACCAGCGCGCGGCGGATCACCAGCGCCTGCGCAGGCGTGGCCCGCGCGGCCAAAGCGGCAATCGACAGCGCGCCGGTGCAGCGGCCCAGCGCATCAAACAACGGCACGGCAAAGGAATGCACATCGGTTTCAAACCCGCCCTGACTTTCGGCAAAGCCCAGCGTTTCGATCTCGCGCAACCGCGCGCGCAGCGTCACTGGGTCGGTCAAAGTGTATGGGGTCAGCGCGGGAAGTGGGCGGGCCAGGATCTGCTCACGCAGGGCCGGGGGCTGATGCGTCAACACCGCCAGACCCGAGGCCGTGGCATGAAACGGAAAGATTTGCACATCCTCCATGGTGATCTTGCTGGCATGGGCGGCGGAATAGGCGTGGGCCAGCGGCCGCAGTTCGGCCCCGACCATCAGCGACAGATGCGCCGTCTCGCCAGTCTGGGCCGCCAGCGCTTGCAACACCGGCAGCGCCGCTTCGCGCAGTGGCACATGGGCCTCGCGCAGCGCCGCCAGCCGCAACACGGCCGGTCCCAGCCGGTAATCGCGCCCCGACGCCATCTGCTCCACCAATCCCGCCGCGCACAGATCACTGACCAGCCGAAAGCAGGTGGCCTTGTTCAGCCCGGCCAGCCGCGCCAGATCGGACAGCCCGATCTGCGGCCGCGACCGGCTGAACAGGTCCAGAAGTTGCAGTGCCTTGACGACCGTTGACATGACACCCTTTCGCTTGATCCCATTCAGTTGCCCATTTCAGTTGACAGAAGGCGGACGGAACTGTCAAATGATTTTCGAACCAACGGTTCATTTATCAAACCGATGCTGGAGCCGCCGATGCCCTCCCCCGCGCCAGAACTGTCCCTGCAACAAAGGATCGACCTGGCTGCC
>JANNBI010000363.1:0-7149 GCA_031385345.1 Paracoccaceae bacterium
CGTACCAGATCAGGCCAACATCAAACGACGCGGCGACGATGGACAGCAGGGCGGTCCAGAAAAACACCTTCCGGAAGGGGCGAATGTAATCGACCAGAAACGGCCACAGCTTGCGCGGGGGCGTGTCGGTCTGGACATAGGTTTCGTAAGGATCGACGAGGTTTTCAAAGAAACGCAACATGAGGAGAGCCTGAATTTGATGGCATTAACAGCGATGGGGGTGAAGCGGTTGCCTGTGGCGACCGCCCGGACGGGATCAGTCGGCCTTAGGCCTGACGAATAAAGATCCCGTGGTCCATGCTGCGCTCCTTGTGTTCGGTCTTTCGGGTTTAGCGGATCAAATCTGACATGTCACCCGGAAACTTGTATCGGTTACAGCGGTTGCCGGAGGGTCAATCCGGGGCGGCGCGGGGCGGGGGCGCGGCCAGAAGGTCGGCCTTGGTGGCGGAAAGTCCGGTGTTCAGCCACAGGGTTTGCAGCGATTTCAGGTGCTTGCCCAAAGCCGGGCCAGACAGATGCGGCAGATCGGCGGCCTTGACCGGGAACTGGGCCTTTGACCCACGCGACACCTCGGCCTGCCAGTTTTTCGGCAAGGGCGCCTCTAATATCACGGTGCGGGCCAGAACCGCACTTCGGCCCAGATCGTCGCCCAGCGCAAAACCCAGCGCGGCGGGCGTATCCATCGACGACAAAGCGGCAGTCAGGGCGGCGATATCGCGCGCTTCGACCCGCGACAGTTTCAGGCGCTCGGCCAGATCCTGACCGCCCAGAACCACCAGCCGCCGCCGCCAGTCGGCGGGCATGTCGGCTTCCAGATGTACCAGCGGTGCCAGACCGTAGGGGTCGGCTCCCGGCAACAGCGCGCCCAGAACCCCGGTTTGGGCCATGGCGGCGACGGCGGGGGCAGGATCGGCGGCGGCCAGAAGCTTGCGCATTTCCTGCCCGACACGTTCGCGCGACAGCCCGTCCAGCCCGTCCAGATTGGCGGCGCAGGCGGCCAGAGCCTCGGCATCCATGCCGCCAGCGGGATCCGCGAAATGGGCGTGAAAGCGGAAGAACCGCAGGATGCGCAGATAATCCTCGCGGATGCGCTGGGTGGCGTCCCCGACAAAGCGCACGCGGCGGGCCAGCAGGTCGGGCAGACCACCAAGCGGGTCCAGCACCGTGCCATCGGCGCGGGCATAAAGCGCGTTGATCGTCAGATCACGGCGGGCGGCGTCCTGCGCGATATCGGTGGAAAAGGCCACGGTGGCGTGGCGGCCATCGGTGTCAATGTCGCGGCGAAAAGTGGTGACTTCATGCGCGCGGTGCCCGGCGATGATGGTCAGCGTGCCGTGGTCGATGCCGGTCGGGATCACTTTGAAACCAGCGCTTTTTGCAATGTCAGAGACGATTTCAGGCAGCGCGTCGGTGCAAAGATCAAGGTCCGACACCGGCAGACCCAAAAGCGCGTTGCGCACGCAGCCGCCGACCAGCAGGGCCTGAAACCCCTTCGCGGTCAGCGCGGCGCACAGGGCCTGCGTGCCGGGGTGGTGCAGCCAATCGCCGGTGATCTGCATCAAAGGGCCCGTTCGGCCAGTCCGCGCAGGATCCGCGCGGTGGCCCCCCAGATGTAATAGGGGCCATAAGGAACGGTGTAAAACCGCCGCCATTCCCCCCGCCACAACCGCGCCTCGACCCGGTAATTGGCGGGGGTCAGGACATGGGACAGGGGGACGGTGAACACTTCCTCGACCTCTCCCGCCTCGGCGGTTGGAACAAAATTATGCCGAACAAGGCCCAAAACCGGGGTCATGGCAAAGCCGGTGACGGTTTCATGCGGCGCCAGACGGCCCAGAATTTCCACGTTTTCGGGGGCAAGGCCGATCTCTTCGCTCGCCTCGCGCAAGGCGGCGGCCTCGTGGCTGGGATCTGTGGCATCGACCTTGCCACCGGGAAAAGCGATCTGGCCGGGATGGTGTTTCAGATGCGAGGCGCGTTTGGTCAGGATCAGCCGACCTTGCCAAATCGCCACCAGAACCGCCGCCGGACGCAGGGCATGACCCGGCGGCAAGGCAATGCCGGGGTTCAGATCAAAATCCGACGACGGACCCGCCGGGCGCAGCAGGGCCGCGCGAAGGCGGTCGGTGTCAGGGGGCAACTTTGGCCTCAAACCCCAGGGTTTTCGGGTCCAGCTCGTAATGGGCGGAACAGAATTGGCAATCGGCAGTGACCACCCCTTCGGCTGTGGTCATCTTGGCGATGTCCTTTTGCGAATAGATCGACATGGTGCTGCGCACCTTTTCCGCCGAACAGGAACAGCCGAACCGGACCGCCTGCGCATCAAACACGCGCGGCGATTCTTCGTGGAACAGGCGCACCAGAAGGTCGGTCGGGGTGACGGTGGGGCCGACCATCTCCAGCTCTTCCACGGTGTCCAGCAGGGCATTGGCGCGGGTCCAGTTTTCCGATTCCTCGCCGGCCAGAATATCGGCATGGGTCAGCAGGCCGCCTTCGCCGCTGCCCGCATCCGCCGCCGCTTCGCGCGTGCCGCCGACGGTCGGCATGGATTGCAACATGACGCCGCCCGCGCGCCAATGCGCCGACTTGCCGGGGGTCTGGCTTTTGCCGAAGGTCAGGGCAAAGCGGGTGGGCAGCTGTTCGGACTGCGCAAAATACGTCTCGGCGCAGTTGGACAGGGACGTGCCGGCGATGGGGGTAAAGCCCTGATAGGGCACCATGCCTTCGCCTTGGTCGATCATCACGGCGAAATAGCCCTGACCGATCTGGCTGAACGGGTCGGCGTCATGGTCCAGACGGTCGGCGTCGAAACTGGCATAGGCCCGGATGCGGGCGGGTTCGCCGTCGGCTTGGGGGCCATAGTAATCGGTGGCAATCAGGCGGGCCGGGCCGTTGCCGCGAATTTGCAGCGACAGCTTCCAGCGCAGTTTGACCGACTGGCCGATCAGCGCGGTCAGAAGGGTGGCTTCGGCCACCAGCGCCTCTATCAGTTTGGGATAGGCGTGCTGTTTCAGCACCTGATCCAGCGCGCCATCCAGACGGGCGACGCGGCCCCGGATGTCCGAGCGATCCAGCTGAAAGGGCAGGACGGTATCGTCCCATGCGATGTTCTGCGACGTCATTGGGCTATCCTGAAAGTGCCAAACTTGGCATACCGCGCCTATATAGGCAGAGCAACCGCCGCTAACAGGGGCAAATATGATCAGACGGTACGGTGAAGCGATCAAATCGGGGCAAAGCTATCGGCGCAGGCCGGGGGTCTATGCGGTTTTGCTGGACGGTGACGCGATCCTGACCACCTTTCAGGTGGAGCCGAAGCCCGAGTTTCAACTGCCCGGCGGTGGCATCGACAGGGGCGAACACCCCATCGCCGCCCTGCACCGCGAGGTGATGGAGGAAACCGGCTGGCATATCGGGCCGCCGCAACGGATCGGCACCTATCGGCGATTCACCCATATGCCAGAATACGGGTTCTGGGCGGAAAAGGTCTGCACCGTGTATCTGGCGCGGCCGATCCTGCGCGTCAGCGCGCCGACCGAGGCCGGGCATAGCGCGGTCTGGATGCCGGCGTCAGAGGCGGTGGAGGTGTTGGGCGGCGAGGGCGACCGGGCGATGTTGCTGCGGGTTTTGCGGCGGGGTTAAGGCGCGATCAGGGTGGCCCAAGATAGGTAAAGATCAGGCCCGACACATCATCGGGAAATTCATCGCGGCCGGAATACTGGCCCAGATCCCAGATCAACGCTTCTAATAGGGCGGGACTGGGCAGATCGGCGTTTTTGACCAGAAGGCGCAGGAAACCGTCGGTGCCCAACTCCTCCTCCGCCGGATCGGGGCATTCGGTGACGCCGTCGGACACAATCACCAGCCGGTCACCGGGATGCAGGCGAAATTCGGTCAGGGCGTAGTCGGCATTGTCGATCAGCCCGATCGGCATGCCGCCGTCGCCCAGCACCTGCACCGCGCCGTCGGGCGACAACAGAACCGGATAGGGATGCCCGGCCTGCACCATCTTTGTCTGACCCGTGGTCAGATCAATTTCGGCATAGGCGAGGGTAAAGTATTGATCAACCTGCATATCTTCCAGCATGACCCGGTTCAGCCGCGCCGCCACCACATCGGGCGACCAGGCCCCGCGCGACCCGTCCGGCATCAGCCGCAACGCGATGTTCTGATCCGGCGACGAGCCTGACAAAAGCCCCGCCAGCCGCGCGGTCATCATCGCAGAGGCCACGCCATGCCCCGACACATCGACCGAATAGACCGCCAACCGCTGCGGGTCGATCAGGAACGATCCCACCAGATCCCCGCCGACATGGCCCGAAGGCCGCAGCATCAAAGACGCCTGCCCGGTGCCGTAATCGCGAAACCGATCGCGCACGAGGGTCTGTTGCAGCTTTCGCGCCTCAACCAGATCACGGTCCAGCGAATCGTAGATCTTTTGCAATTCGCCCAAGGTCGCGCCGATCATGCGGTTCTTTTCCACCAGCTCACTTTGCATGGACAAAATCCGCTCACCGGCGCGCAGGCGGGCGCGCAGTTCGTCGAAATTTACCGGCTTGGACAGGAAATCATCCGCGCCGTTTTCCAGACCGACCGCCACCTCGGTCTTTTCGGATTTGGAGGTGAGAAGGATGAAGTAGCTGTAGCCTTCCCGTGGCAAGGCCCTGAAAAGCTTGCAAAATTCAAGGCCGGTCATGCCGGGCATCATCCAGTCGGACAGGATCATGCCAAAATCGGTCTGGTCGACCAGTGCCATCGCTTCCTCGCCAGAGGCGGCTTCGGTAACGCGGTAGCCCCAGCGGCCCAGTTGCAGTGCCAAGACGCGGCGCTGCGCCTTGCTGTCGTCCACGACAAGGACATGCGGACGCGGGTCGGCGGCCAGTTGGGTCGGGTCCGGTCTAAGGGTCATTAACGATGCCATGGCCAAGGGTTGGGTCTCCTTCGCGGACAGGTTTGACCGGGCTGAATTAACGTGGGGTGAACTTTAAAACTTGCGCGAACCGGGGCGGCGGCGGTTACGCGGTTTTAAGCAATTTGGGGCCATGATGCGGGGATCGGGGCTTTGGATGCGGCAGGATGGGCGGATGATCAACTGGACACGGGTCAACGATTTGCGCGATGAAATCGGGGCGGACAACTTTGACGAGGTGGCGGTGCTGTTTCTAGAAGAGGCGGACGAAGCAGTGGCGCTGCTGGACGGCGCGCAGACCGCCAAAGCGCTGGAACAAGCGCTGCATTTCCTGAAAGGATCGGCGCTTAATCTGGGGTTCAGCCGGCTGGCCTATATGTGTCAGGACGGCGAACGACAGGCGGCGGGCGGATCGACCGCGGTGGATCTGGCGGCGATCCACAGTGCCTATGACGAATCGAAGGCGGCGTTTCAGGACGGGCGGGCAGCGGCCCTGTCGGATTGATGGCCCGTCCGCGTCAGATCAGAAATTCGGACAGGATGTCGTCATTTGTGATGTCGCGGTAGGCAAAGGCGGCGGCGTCCAGCTTTGCAAACAACACCGGGAAATTTGCCGCCTGATCGGTTTCGATCCCGATCAGCACCGAGCCAAAGTTGCGCGCCGATTTCTTCAGATATTCAAAGCGAGCGATGTCGTCCTGCGGGCCCAACATTTCCAGAAAATCGCGCAGGGCACCGGGGCGCTGCGGCATGCGCAGGATGAAGTATTTCTTGACGCCAGAATAGCGTTGGGCGCGTTCCTTGACCTCTGGCAGGCGTTCAAAATCGAAATTCCCGCCACTGGTGACGCAGACCACGGTCTTTCCCGCGATCAGATCGGCCAGTTCGGGCAGCACATCCACCGACAAGGCCCCGGCCGGTTCCAGAACCATGCCTTCAAGGTTCAGCATTTCCAGCATGGTGACGCAGATACGATCTTCGGGGGCCAACAGAACCTCGGACGGTTTGACCCAGGTCAGCCGGGCAAAGGTCTTGTCCCCGATCCGCGCCACCGCCGCGCCATCGACGAAACTGTTGACGGCGGGCAGTTTGACCGGCTGCTTCGCGCGCAGGGCGGCGGTCAGGCTGGCCCCGCCCAAGGGTTCGACAAAGCGAAAGGCCGTCGCCGGAGCCTCTGCCCGCAGATACGAGGTAACACCCGCCGACAACCCGCCCCCGCCAACCGGCAGGATCACCAGATCGGGCGCGCGGCCCAGCTGATCCAGCAGTTCAACGGCAACGCTGGCCTGACCTTCAATCACATCTTCATCATCAAAGGGCGACAGGAAATGTGCCGACGCCTGCGCGCAATAGGCCTGCGCGGCGGTCAGGGTCTGGTCAAAATAATCGCCGGTCAGCACGATTTTCACATCCTCGCCGCCAAAGGCGCGGGTCTTGTCGATCTTTTGCTGCGGCGTGGTGACCGGCATGAAGATGGTGCCCAACACGCCGAAATGATGGCAGGCAAAGGCCACGCCCTGCGCATGATTGCCCGCCGAAGCGCAGACGAAGTGGCGCTGATCGGGATTAGCGGCGCGGACCTTGCGCATGGCATTATAGGCGCCGCGCAGTTTGTAGCTGCGCACCGGCGACAGATCTTCACGCTTCAGCCAGATTTCGGCATTGTAGCGGCGGGACAGAAATTCGTTCTTTTGCAAGGGCGTGCGCGGAAACAGGTCGCGCAGGGCCCGCGTCGTGGCCCGCGCGGCATCGGAAAAGCTGGTCATGTCAGGGCGCGTTTTTCAATGTAATGGCCGTACAGCGTGGTCATGACCGAAATGCCGATCATCAGGATCGGCCAGTTGACCAGCGTGTCCCACAGAAAGGCCAGCATGTTGTCGCGGCCAAACACCAGCGCGCCGATCGGTTGCGGCAGCCACAGCAACAGGCCCGAGGCCAGAGTCAGGACCAGAATCGGCACAAACTCGTCCTTGGTGGCGTTCCAGCCGGCGCTGATCGGCACCCCGGCGCGCAGGGCGGCACCGGGCAGCATGGCCGACATCCGGGTGATGATGATGCCGATGGGCAGATAGACCACCAGCGTCAGGAGTGTCAGGCTTATCACCGGGCCGCCTTGCACCAAAGCCGGACCGATCAGCGCAAGGATCAGGCCCAGACCCACCATCGGCACGATCAGGATCAGGCCGATCAGCAGGCCCTTGCCCAGATAAC
This sequence comes from Paracoccaceae bacterium, assembly GCA_031385345.1. Lineage (GTDB taxonomy): Bacteria > Pseudomonadota > Alphaproteobacteria > Rhodobacterales > Rhodobacteraceae > CAIYZT01. The sequence goes on from JANNBI010000363.1 coordinate 7,121, forward strand.
CCAGCATCCGGTCAGCGTGGAAGGGCGGC
>JANNBI010000374.1:0-5804 GCA_031385345.1 Paracoccaceae bacterium
AAGAGGTCGATGCCTGCGAGCGGGATCTGGCGGCCCAGACCAATGTCATGGGCGTGGTTCTGAACAAATGCCGCTATATGGGGGCGGAAAACGGCTATGGCTATGGCTATCACGCCTATGGCTATTACGGCTGAGGCCCCGACAGCATAGGGCTTTCCCAAAGCAAAAGGCCGGTCTTGCGACCGGCCTTTCCAATTGTGAACTCTGTCTCGGTGATCAGGCGGCGACAAGTGCCGTCTTGCGACGACGCAGCGCGCCCAAGGCACCCAGACCGCCCAGCAGCAACAGACCGGCTGCCGGCAAAGGCACGGCGGACAGCTGGATATTGTCGACGACCGGGCCGCCATTGTCGTTCGGCGAATTGACGCCACTGTCGGCAAAGAACAGGAAGTCCCCGCTGCCGTCATAGACGAAGCTGACCACGTAATGCGTCAGATCGATAGCGCCTTCGATGAGCAGGCTGAAGGTGGTGGTGCCGAAACCGAACAGCAGCTCTTCCAGACCGGCCGAGCTCAGGTTGACGCCGTAGTCAAAGCTCAGCTCATAGGTCTGGCCGACAACCATGCCCAAAGGATCGGTGGTCGTGATCGACCCCGCGCCGGGCGAGCCGTTCAGGTCGATGTAATTGCCGTTGCCGGGGTAGAAGTCATAAAACCCCGTGCCGATGACATCGATGGTGCCGGTGCCGCCAACGGTCCAGTTGTCAAGGCTGGGCTGTGGCGTGCCTTGGGTGTCATTGTCGAAGTTGTCTTCAAACAAGGTGGTGGCAGCCGAGGCCGCGGTCGAGACCGACAGCGCCACAACGGCCGAGGTCAGCAAAGTGCGAATCATCACAAAAACTCCCGTAGAGGAAAAACATTACCCTCAGCAAATGCCATAATTCCGCCACCCCCGCAACGAAATCCCGCCATATTTCCCAAGGTTTTCGCAGCAGTGGCGGCTTTGCGCCGGTGGACGAACAGTCGGTAACTTTACCCAAGATTATGCGCAACACAGAAACGCTGCGACGGCGATCTGGCTCCCGCAAGGGGCAGAGCGGGGCAGTTCCGCTTGACGCTGCGGGGGGGGATTGGTCTTGGCTGTGGATCCCGGTAAGGTGGCCCGCGAAAAAGGGGGGGGGCGGTCACAGGCCTTTGGGCCAAAGATGGCCGCGCCCATCTCTGGCCAAATCAGGATCAACTGTTTCATGTCGCCCACCGGTGTTGTTGCCTTTTCTGATCGGGCCTTGCGTCTGTCCGTGGTGATCCCGCATCTGAACCAGCCCGAGATGCTGGCGCGCTGTCTGGCGGCGCTGGCGGCGGGGCAGCGTCAAGCGGAGGAGATTTTCGTGGTCGATAACGGATCGCAAAGCCTGCCCGAAGCTGTCTGCGCGGCGCATCCCGGCGTGGTCTTGTTGCAAGAACCGCTGGCCGGTCCCGGCCCGGCGCGCAATCTGGGCGTGGCGCAGGCCAGCGGCGATGTTCTGGCCTTTATCGATGCCGATTGTCTGGCCGATCCCTTGTGGCTGCATCAGGCCGAGGCGGCGCTGGCCGATCCCGCGGTGATGATCCTGGGCGGCGATGTGCGCATCGCGCTGCGCGATCCCAAAAAGCTGACCGCGCTGGAGGCCTATGAAAGCATCTATGCCTACCGGATGGACCGCTACATCGCCCGCGAAGGCTTTACCGGCACCGGCAATCTGGTGGTGCGCGCGCCCGTGCTGCGCGACGTCGGCCCCTTCGCCGGCATCGGCGTGGCCGAGGACCGCGACTGGGGGCAGCGCGCCACGGCCAAGGGGTACAAGATCCACTATGTCGCGGCGATGAAGGTCTATCATCCCGCGCGCGCCAGCTTTGCCGGGCTTTGCCAGAAATGGGACCGCCAGATGGCGCATGATTTCGTCAAGGCGCGGACGGGGCGCGGCGGTCTGGGGATCTGGTTTGCCAAGACCCTTGCAATGGCGCTGTCGCCCTTGGCCGAGGTACCGCGCATTCTGGCTTCGGACCGGGTGGAGGGGCCAAGAGCGCGGGCGCTGGCCTTTGTCTGCCTGACGCGCATCCGGCTGTACCGGGCCAGACGGATGGTCTGGCTTTTGGCGGGCGGCGATCCGGCCCGCCTGTCCGGCATGTGGAATCGCAAGCCGGATTGAGGCGTTACAGACCTTTGCGCCGGATCAACGCCGCCATCAGCCCACGCAGCCCCGCCTCATAGGCCTCCAGCTTCACCAGCCCCCGCGCCAGCGCCACCTCGGCCTCATCCCGCAGCTGGGTCTTGTCGCGGTAGGCGTCCATGACCTTGGTCAGGATCGCAGCGCCGGTTTCAGTGGTGCAGTCCACCGTGCGGCCATAGCCCAGCGTGCCGAACAGGCCCTCGAACTTGCGGCTATAGGCCATGGGGACCACCGGCACGCCGCTGGAAAAGGCCGCGATACAGGCATGCATCCGCGCGCCCAGAAAGAAATCCAAGGCGGCGATATAGGTTTTCGCCTCGGACGGCGAGGTGAAGGAGGGGGCGAGAACCGTACCCGGAAACTCGGCGGCAAGGGCGGCGCAGGCGCGGGCGTCATCCTCTCCCACCATGCGGCCCGCACGGACGATCACATGCGGCACCAGATGGACCTGCGCGCCAAGGGCCTGAAATTGCCGGATCAGGTCGCGGATCAGGCCGGGATAATCCAAGGTCAGGCCCAGTTCGTTCGCCCCGGTATAGCCGCCGGCCATCAACAGCCCCGAGACGTTGATCCCGACCCGGTCAGGGCCATGATCGGGGCCTTCTGCGCGCGGTCCCGGCGCGGTGTAAGGCAGGCGCAGCGCCACATCCGACGCCTCGATCGCGGCGCCCTTATAGCCCAGATCGCGCAAAGCCTTGGTCGATTTGGCATCGCGCGTCGCCACCACGGCGGACAGACGCAGCGACAGGCGGGCCAGCCCCTTGGACCAGCCCTTGGTAAAGGGTCCGATGGTTTGCGGCGCCACCACCAGCGGCGTGCCGGCCAGATGGGTCAGGAATTTCAGCAGGAACATCCGCATCAACCGACCCCGGCCATAGATATCGGCAAAGCTGTCGCCCGCCCCGATATCGATCACCATGTCCGACCGCCGCGCGACGGCGAAATAGCCAAAGGGGCTGATCATCTGAGCGCGGTCCAGATCGATGATGCGGATATCCTCGCCGGTGACATAGGGCGTGCGGGCGTCCTTCCAGTCCATCACGGTGATCTCCAGCGCGCGCCCCATATCCGCCGCCAGCCGCCGCAGGATGGCGACCTGCGACACGGTCAGCGCCCCCACCCCCAGATTGTCGGACCGGGTGGAATGCATGATCAGGCAGATGCGCAGCGGGCGGGCGGGATTGGACATGGGCGGGATACTTTCAACAACGGTTTGGGCAACGATATGGGGTCAGCGGGGCGGGGTCAGCGTCTGGATTTCAGGCCCCGGCGCAGGGTGCCAAGGAAGTTCTTCAGGCTGCGCGCCAGCGGGTTCTGCCGGGCGGCGGCCAGAATCTGCAAGCCGGTATAGCGGGGCACCGGGCGACCCAGCAGGCGCAGCGCGGCCAGACGGGCGGCAAGGGCGCGGCGGCGTTCGCGCTGGCCGGGTTGGATCGCGGCCAGCGCCGCCGGATCGAAGCTTTCGGTCACGATCATCCCCGCCGCCTGCACGTCTGCCAGAATCTCGGCGCCCAAGGCGGTGCGCGCCACGATCAGGCTGACGCCGGGGCGATCACCAAACACCGGATAGCCACGGGCGTCCGTCTCCCAGGCGTCAGCACAGGTGATGTCGGCGGCGACCCCGGTGCCATCGGCGCAGATCTTGCAGCGGTGCTGGACATGCTTGGACAGGATGCGGCCCCAGCTGTCGTTGTAACTCATCTCTCGCGTGGTGCCGTCGCGCAGGGTGGCGGTGGCCTGCCCCGGCCAGCCATTGCCGCGAAAGCGGAAGGCGGCGGTGGCATCCAGCGTGGTGCCAAGCGCGGTCAGCACCGCCGCCCCGCCCTGATGGCTGGGCACCCCGGCGCAGAAGAACGACAAGATCACCGGAAAGATCTGGCCCAAGCCGGGATCGCGCTGCACCAGCGCGCGCAGGGCGGCGGCGTCGCAGGGCTTGCCGACAAAGGCCAAAGGCTGGCCCCGCGCGATGATCTGCGCCAGATCCGACAGCGGGGCCGAGGGCGCATAGCGCGAGCCTGCGGCGGCCAGAACCGCCCCGGCCTCGGCGCTGATCACCGCCGCATTGCCGATGGGAAAGCCCGGATCGGCGGCGGTTTGCAGCACCCCCGTCACCCGCCCCGAGGCCAGAAGATAGGCGGCCAGCGCCGACAGCACCCCGCCCGAGGATCCGGCATGGCGCACCTGCGGATCGGTCGCCCAGCCGGTGACCATCTGCACATAGGGCCCCCACAGCACCGGATCGGCGCGGCCCTGCGCCTGCACCACCTGCCCCAGACCGGGGCAGACGGCGGCGATCAGGGCTTCCTCAGTCTCGGTCAGGGGGGCGGTCTGGTTGGGCCGCAGGAACCCCGGCGGCGTGACCTGCATCGCCACCTTGCCCGGCGCGATCCCGGCACAGGCCCCGCAGCCCGCGCACAGATCACCGCGCGCCACGCGGGCGAGCGCCGGGCTGGTGGGGGCCGGGCTGGTGGCCGGGGTTTCGGCAAGGGCGGGGGCGTCAGGGGGCATCGGAACCGTCAAACAAGGGCTTTTGCGTCATAAGCCGGGTTTTGCGCGCGGTTTCCAGCAGAATTTGCCCTGGGGAGGGGGATGCAGCTTGACCCTGCCGGGGCAACACGAAAAAAGCGGGCGGATGCGCCGGGATCTTCGGCGTCAGGGGCGCTGTCCCAAGGTTTGTGTCCCAGATCCCCCGGGGCCTCCCCCGGACCTCAAAGGAATCCTGCCCATGCTGCGCAAGGCCTTGGTGATCCTGTCGGGCAATGCGGCGGCCTCGCTGTTGCTTCTGGCGCGCAATCTGATCGTGGCCCGCCTGATCCCGGTCGAGGATTTCGGGGTGGCGGCGACCTTTGCTTTGGCGATGGCGCTGGTCGAGATGGCCTCCACCTTTGGGTTGCAACAGCAGATCGTGCAGTCGAAGGACGGCGATGATCCGCGGTTTCAGGCCGCCTTGCAGGGGTTTCAGATGCTGCGGGGGGTGCTGTCGGGGCTGGCGCTGTTCGCGCTGGCCGGGCCCTTGGCGCGCTTTCTGGAGATCCCGCAGGTGATCTGGGCTTACCAGCTGCTGGCGCTGGTGCCGGTGCTGTCTGCCGCCCAGCATTTCGACATTCACCGCCAGACCCGGCAGATGCGCTTTGGCCCGATGATTGCGACGGGCGCGCTGCCGGCGCTGGCCGCGGTTCTGGTGATCTGGCCGCTTAGCCTGTGGTTCGGGGATTGGCAGATCATGCTGTGGTCGATCCTGGTGCAGGCGGCGCTGGGGACCGCCGTGTCGCATCTGCTGGCCGAGAGGCCCTGGCGGCTGGTGCTGGACCGCGCGGTGATCGCGGGATCGCTGCGCTTTGGCTGGCCCTTGCTGGCCAATGCGGCGCTGATGTTCCTGATCTTTCAGGGCGACCGGCTGATCGTGGGGCGCGAATTGGGCATGGCCGCACTGGCGGTGTTTTCCATGGGCGTGACCCTGACCCTGACGCCGACGCTGGTCTTGGCCAAATCGGTGCAGAACCTGATGCTGCCGAAACTCTCGGCAGCCAAGGCCGACCCGGCGCGGTTTCAGCGGCTGGCGGCGGCGGCGTTTCAGATCCACCTGATTTTTGGCTCTGCGCTGGTGTTCGGGGCGGCGCTGTTTGGCCCGCCGATCCTGCATCTGCTGCTGGGC
>JANNBI010000110.1:0-4160 GCA_031385345.1 Paracoccaceae bacterium
CCGCGCCCGCATCAAGCGGGTTGTCGTGGCCACCTATCAATCGGTGTCCGGTGCCGGCAAGGAAGGCATTGATGAACTGTGGAACCAGACCAAGGGCATGTATGTCCCCGGACAAGAGGTTGCTCCGTCAAAATTCCCCAAACAGATCGCCTTCAACGTGATCCCGCAGATTGATGTGTTCCTCGACGACGGCTCGACCAAGGAAGAATGGAAGATGGTCGCGGAAACCAAGAAGATCCTCGATACCAAGATCAAGGTCACCGCCACCTGCGTCCGCGTGCCGGTCTTCGTTGGCCATTCCGAGGCGATAAACATCGAATTCGAAGAGCCGCTGGACTGGCAGGAAGCCCAGGACATCCTGCGCGAAGCACCCGGCGTGCTGCTGATCGACAAGCGGGAACCCGGTGGTTACATCACCCCCGTCGAATGCGTGGGCGATTACGCGACCTATGTCAGCCGTGTGCGTCAGGACAGCACCATCGAAAACGGCATCTCGCTGTGGTGCGTGTCAGACAATCTGCGCAAGGGCGCGGCCCTGAATGCCGTGCAAATTGCCGAGGTTCTGGGCAACCGCTGCTTGAAAAAGGGCTAAGCATCTGACGACAAAGCCAATGACAAAGCCCGCCTGTTGGCGGGCTTTGTCATGCGTGATTTCCGAACAGCAATTCGCGCCGATTCTTCGAGAAATTTCCCATTCTGCAACTTCCACTTGTTCGCTACGTAACAACGTCAGTGGGCGGGGGCCTGCGATCGAAGGGGAGACTGTCATGATTTACCGTAGTTCACACCAACTGCTATCCGACTTTGTTGCTTGGACCTTTGCGGACGGTCCTGCCGAAAACGATCACCCCAAACTGGTGCCGACATTGACAGAGGCCCCCGCCAAGGCAGAGCGTCCCCGCGTGACGCAGGACGAATTGACAAAGATGTTCGCGGCCGAACTGTACGGCCGCGCCGCCTGATCGGGGTCAGGCCCCGGCTGCCGCCAGGGCCTGCGCCAGATCTTCGGCCTCTTCGCAATCGCCGCACAGCTCTTGCAGGCGCGCCAGATTGGCCTTGGCCATGTCAGGCTGCATCAGATCCAGATACATCTCGCCCTGATATTCCAGCGCGCCCAGATGATCGGGATCAATCTCCAGCGCGCGACCATAGGCCACCCCCGCCGCCGCCAGATCGCCGGACTTGCGCGAGGCAAAGCCCAGCAGGTTCCAGGCGTCGGCATTTTGCGGCTCTGCGGCGGTCAGGGCCGTCAGGATCGGCACCGCCCCGGCAAAATCCCCGGCCAGTATGGCGGCTTCGGCACTTTGATACGCCGACCCGGCAGGCTCAGCCGTCGTTTCGGTTCCCGCCGCATAGGTTGGCCCGGCGCCCAAGGCCGCCAAAATCGCCAATATCTTGAAATACTGCATCTCTAATCCTCCTGCTTTGGACGCAATCTAACCCAAAGCCGGGAAATCCCCACTCACTCTGGCGTGATCTGCACCAAGTCTTGCGCCGTCATGCCCAAGGTTTCGCGCTGCCAGCCCGGCAGATACTCCACCCGCTCGCAGCCTGCAAAAACCGCCATCCGCGCCATCTCGGCCTCCAGCCGGGTCAGCCGCGCCGCCGTCAACCGCAGCCCCGCCTCGGGCCAGAACGCCCGCACCCGCAGCACCCTTTCGGCCCGATGCGCCTTGGCATCCAGCCGTCCGATCAACCGGTCCGCCTCTAGCACCGGAAAGACATAATAGCCCCAGATGCGTTTGGGTTCCGGCACGAAAACCTCGATCCGGTAGTAAAACCCAAACAGAAACTCCGCGCGTTTGCGGTCGCGCAGCGCCGGATCAAAGGGCGACAACACACGCAGCCCCTTGGCCGGATCCGGCACCGCCAACGCTTTGTCGCGCAGCCCCGGCCGCGCCAGCGACTTGCGCAGACTGCCATCGGCGCCCTGCACCAGCACCTCCTCGACCAGTCCGGCCTTCATCGCGAACTGCGTCCAGCCCCGAGCCTCCTCGACCGAGGCGAGCGCGTAATAGGCCGCCAATTCACCCGAGGTGCCGAACCCCAGATGGTCCAACGCATCCTGCATCGCCCAATCAACGCTGTCCGCCGCCGAAACTTCGGCCAGCCGGTGCGCATCAGGCACCACGCGTTCGGTCAGGTCATAGACTTTGTGAAACCCCTCGCGCCGCGCGATCGACAGTTCTCCGGTCCGCCACAGCCATTCCAGCGCGGTTTTCGACGGATGCCAGTCCCACCAGCCGCCCTTTGACCGCGCCTCGTCCTCGCCAACATCCGAGGTTTTCAGCGCCCCTTCGTCACGGATCCGGTTCAGGATCGTCTGCAACTGGTCCTCATATCCGGGACGGAACCACTTTTGCCAGTTTTCCCGCATCCGCGTTTCGGCACGCACGAACCGGTGCTTCCAATGCGCAAACACCTCCATTGGCAGGATGGACGCGTCATGCGTCCAATGCTCCCACAGAACTTTGTCCGTCTCGAACAGCGCCTTTAACGCATCGGGCTTGTAGGATTGCCGCCGCGACCACAAGATCATGTGATGCGCCCGTTCGACCGTGGCGATGCTGTCCACCTGCACAAAGCCGATGCGCCCGATCAGCGCCGCCAGATCCGCACCCTTGGCCGGGCCGACCCGCCCCTCGGACAGGGCATGGTTGTGCAGGAACAAGCGCCGGGCAAGGGGGTTTTCAAGCGTAATCATCCCGACCACGCTATCAATGCGGGCCGGTCATGCAAGCCCTCAGGCCAGAGCCAACCGCCGCGCCTCACCAAAGGACACCAGCCGCCCCGAGGCTTCGTCCCACAGATGCAGCCGCACCGATTTCAGGCTTTCCATGATGGTCAACTTCTGCGCTTCGGCCAGTTCGGCGTGATCGCGCAGCACTTCGGTCAGGCGGTAGAACGGGATGCGGCTGTACAGGTGATGCACATGGTGAATGCCGATATTCGCCGTCAACCAGCGCAAAGGTGCTGGCATCACGTAATGTGACGAGCCTTCGAGCGCCAGATTGTGGACCTGCCAATCCTTGGCATGGGCCCATTGCGTCGTCTCGAACTGGTGCTGCACATAGAACAGCCAGACCCCGATGGTCGCCGCAATGATCGAAGTGGGAAGGAAAATCAGGACAACCGGCATCAGCCCGCCCAGCCACAGCATCACCCCGACCGCAATCGCCAGAATGGCATTGGTCCCCATGGCCGATGTCCAATAGCGCCAGCCCTGGTTCATCAGCCCAAAAGGCAGACGGTTTTGCAGGATGAACAAATAGCTGGGGGCCAGCACGAACAGCACGACCGGATTGCGGTACAGCCGGTACAGGAACCGCCCCATTTTCCCGCGCGACCGGTATTCCGCCACCGTCAGCGTCAACACATCCCCAACGCCGCGCTGGTCCAGATTGCCATGCGTGGCGTGATGGATCGAATGTTGCCGCCGCCAGACATCGTAAGGCGTCAGCGTCAACACGCCCAGAACCCGCCCCACCCAATCGCCCGCCACCCGGCTGCGGAAATAGCTGGAATGGCCGCAGTCATGCTGAATGGCAAAGATCCGCACCAGAAAGCCGCCGTTGATCACCGCAAAGGCGAAGGCCAGCCAATAACTGATCGACAGGCTGAACCAAGCCAGCGCCCACAGGGCGACGAAGGGCACCAGCGTGGCCACCAATTCCCAGATCGACCGCCGCGTCGAAGGCTCTCGGTATTTTGCAAGAATCTGAACCCATTCGCGCGCGTCGCGCGCCAGCTTGTCGTCCGGTGTGTCTTGCATTCCTGGCCTTCCCCGCCTCATTTTGTCAGACCGCGATCCCGGTCCTGCGGGCATTTTAGCAGCCCTTGGTTAAAGGACATTCCACGCAATCGCAGATTTGTCCAGTATGACGTGGCACCGTACCCGGCGCGCATCCCTGTGATCGGCCCTAAATCCCGGCCTCTGCGGCAATTTCACGCGCCGATTTGCGCGCCCGTTCGGTGGCGGATTTCAGCTGACCACAGGCCGCCATGATGTCCTCGCCGCGCGGCTTGCGGATCGGGCTGGAATATCCGGCATTATAGATGATGTCGGCAAAGGCCTCTATCCGGTCCCAGTCCGACCGCTCATAGGGGCTGCCCGGCCATTCGTTGAACGGGATCAGGTTGATCTTGGCCGGGATCCCCGC
>JANNBI010000414.1:0-7620 GCA_031385345.1 Paracoccaceae bacterium
TCGCTCCTGGATGTTCAATTCGAGGTGTTGACCACGCACTTCAACGACGGCGGCCAGCCGCCGCGCCGCGCGCAGCATCTTGGCCTCGTCCGCGATGGTCAGGCCATAGCCGGATTTCACCTCGATCGTGGTGGTGCCGGTCGCGATCATCTGGTCCAGCCTTGGCAGGGCCTGCGCCACCAGATCGTCCTCGCTTGCGGCCCTTGTGGCGCGAACCGTGGACAGGATCCCGCCCCCCGCCCGCGCCACCTGTTCATAACTCGCCCCGTTTAGCCGCAGTTCAAATTCTTCGGCGCGGTGGCCGCCGTGGACCAGATGGGTATGGGCGTCGATCAGGCCGGGGGTCAAAAGCCGCCCCTCGCAATCCGTGGTCGCAGAGTCCCGAAACACATTGGGCATCTGCGCCATCGGTCCCGCCCAGATGATCCGGTCGCCGTCCATCACCACGGCGCCCTGCGGGATCAGGCCATAGCCGCCCACCATCGTGGCCAGGGTGGAATTGGTCAAAACCTGCGCCATCTCGCTTGCCTTCTTTCGGGGTCCGGGTAATATGTCTGCACATATTCAATCGTGAATCCTTCGGCTGTCAATGGGGCCCGCCATGATCTTTGCCAAAACCGCCCTGCTTCCGACGGGATGGGCCAGCGATGTCCTGATCCGGCTGGACCGGGGCCGGATCGCAAGTGTTCAGGTCGGGGCAGTGCCGCAGGGTCAGCGGGTCGATATCCTGCTGCCCGCAATGGTTAACCTGCACAGCCATGCCTTTCAGCGCGCGATGGCCGGGTTGACGGAACGGCGCGGACCGGACCTGCCAACTGGAGGGCAGGACAGTTTTTGGACGTGGCGCGCGCTGATGTACCGTTTTCTGGACCGTTTGACCCCCGATGACGTGCAGGCGATCGCGTCAATGGTCATGCTGGAAATGGCCGAGGCGGGCTTTGCCGCGGTGGCCGAATTTCACTATCTGCACCACGGTCCCGACGGCGTGGTCTATGACGATCTGGCCGAAATGTCGGGGCGGATCGCAGCGGCTGCGGCGCTGACCGGGCTGGGGCTGACACATCTGCCGGTTTTGTACCAGCGCGGCGGCTGCGACGGGCGGGCGCTGGGGGCGGGGCAACTGCGGTTTGGCAATGATCCGGAACGGTTCGGGGCACTTTGGCAGGCGGCGCAGGCGGCTTTGGCGGGGCTGCCCGAAGATACGGTTTTGGGCGTGGCACCCCATTCGCTGCGGGCGGTGGATGCGGCGGGTCTGACCTTTGCAGCCGGGCTGTCGCCGGGGACGCCGATCCATATTCATGTGGCCGAACAAGTTGCCGAAGTGACCGAAGTGCAAAATGCCACCGGCGCGCGGCCGGTGGAATGGCTGCTGGACCAGCACCCGGTCTCATCGCGATGGTGTCTGATCCATGCCACCCAGATGCAGCCGTTTGAAACTCTTTCTTTGGCGAAAACCGGGGCGGTGGCCGGGTTGTGCCCGATGACCGAGGCCAATCTGGGCGATGGCATTTTCGACGGGGTCCGCTTTGCCGGGGCGGGGGGGATTTTTGGCATCGGGTCGGATAGCAACGTGCGGATTTCGTTAAGCGAGGAGCTGCGGCTGTACGAATACAGCCAGCGGTTGGCGCATCGGGGGCGGGCGATGCTGGGGACGGCGACGGAGTCTACGGGGCGGGTGTTGTACCAGACCGCCTGCACCGGGGGGGCGCTGGCGGGGGGGCGGGATTCCGGGCAGATCGCGGCGGGGCTTTGGGCCGATCTGGTGGCCTTGGATGGCAGCGGGCCGGATTTGGCGGCAAGTTCCGGCGATACGATTTTGGACACGTTCATTTTCGCCGGCGACGACCGGATGGTGGCCGAGGTCTGGTCGGCCGGGCGCCATATCGTGACAGGCGGTCGCCATGCCCGACGCGACGAGATCCGGCGCGACTATGGCCGGGTCATGGCGCGCCTACGCGAGGCGTTGTGAGTTTCGGCTGGGAGGCGATCCGGACCGAGGTTCTGCGCCGGATCCGAGTGCGGGACTGGCCGCCGGGGGGGACGATCCCGACGGAAGAGGAGCTTGCCTTTGAATTCGGGGTCGCCCGGGCCACGGTGAACCGGGCTTTGCGGGAACTGGCCGTCGCCGGAGTGTTGGAGCGGAAACGCCGGGCCGGAACGCGGGTCGCGGTGCTGCCGGTTCGCAAGGCGACCTTGGACATTCCGGTGATCCGCCAAGAGGTTGAGGCGCGCGGTCAGGTCCATTCCTTTCGGCTGTTAGCGCAAGAGATCCGGGGCGTTCCGGTGCCGGTCGGATCGAAACTGGGGATCGCCGCCGGAGAGCGGATGATCTGGATGGAGACGCTGCATCTGGCGGATGGCCAGCCCTTTGTCTACGAGACGCGCTGGTTGAACCCTTCGGTTCTGCCGCCTCAAGCCCCTGATTTCGCTGAGATAAGCGTCAACGAATGGTTGGTGGCCCATGTTGGCTATGCCCTGGGCGACATCGCCTTTTCGGCCTGTGGTGCCACGGCGCGCGAGGCCGAGGTGATGGGGGTGGCCGAGGGGGCGGCCCTGTTCATCACCGAGCGCAGCACCTGGTCGGCAGAGGCCCCGATCACCGCCGTCCGGCTGGTTCATGCGCCGGGATACCGGGTTCAGACCTTGGTTTAGGGGCGGTCTGTGCTTTGGTCGGGGCGGCGGCGTTAATAAATTGCGCGAACTCAATTTATTAACAGATTGCGCGAATTGTTAAGGATTTGCGCGACGTCAGGTTTTCGTTTGAGGGTCTGTGCAGTGTGGAGGGCAGGGCAGGCAGCGGGGGTTTCCCACCCCCGCGACGGGTATTTTTGACAAAATCCCCGTCCGCCCCACGAGGAAAATTTGGGCCACATTGAAGGTGGTTTGGGGGGCAGGCTGAGAGGCGGGGCATTGGAAAATCCTTGCAGCTGTTCGGCGCGGCGGTCGGGAGAGGTGACGGCGTTCGCGCGGTTGGTATTGAGGAGGAGGATTGGCTGGGGATTCGTCGCTTTGAGTTAACCGGCAGCAAAGGCGGCGCACTGACCTTTGGCCAGGCGCACGCGGATTTCCTTTCGGTGAAAGGGGGAGGCACGCCTTGGGGCCTACTCTGCCTCGGCCCCCGAAAGTCTGCGGAATACCACGCGGCGCAGGTGGCGGTGCAGGGGGGTGATGCGGTGGCGCAGGTGCATCGCGGCATAAACCGGCTGGCGCAGCACCGGGGCATCGGCCACCCGGCGAAAGCGCGGGTCTTTGGTCAGGGCGGCGGCGGGGCGTTCCAGCACATAGCCAGCCCCGCCCATCGCCTGCAACAGCGACACGACTGAGGCGCTTTGGCCCACCGAAATCGGGGCGGCGGCAAGGTCGGGTGTCAGCTGGTGGTGCATCTGTTCGAAAGCCGGCGAGAAATGCGCGAAGATGAAGGTGGCGGGCGAGACTTGCGCCAGCGTTTCGGTCTCGGTGGAGAGCATGTGATACGCAACCTCTCCGACGGATTCAAAATGCAGGTCGGGATGGGGTTTGGGGGCGAACATCACCGCGAAATCCAAGGTGCCGGTCAGAAGGTCGGCGCACATCTGGTTGGAATAATCCGGCTCTATGTAGAACGCCGTGTCCGGGAAGGCGCGGCGAAACCCGGCGGCCCAATCGCCCAGATAGACCGCCGACAGGTCATTCTGAATGCCGATGCGCACCAGATGGGCATGGGAATGGGGCACAAGGATGCGGCGCTTCGCCTCGTTCCATTCATGACGCAGGGTGCGGGCATGGGGTTCAAAGCGCTTGCCCTCGGTCGTGAGGTCGGTGCCGGCGCGCGAGCGGGTGAAAAGACGCGCGCCCAAGGCGGACTCCAGGGTCTGGATGCGGGCGGAGACGGTGGATTGGGTCAGGCCAAGGCGTTCCGCTGTGCGGTGGAAGGACCGGCTTTCGGCCAGATCAAGAAAGGTGTCCAGAAGGTCGGCTTGCATGATGTCCTTGGCGGTGGTGTGATCGGATTTGTCGATCAATAGACCGGGGCAAGCCGAATTGAAAGCGCGGGGATTTGCGGGGATACTTCGCGGCGAACATGAGGTGCGACAGATGAGCGATTTCCCCAGCCAGGCGCGGGTAGTGATCATTGGCGGTGGGGCGGTGGGCGTGTCCAGCCTGTATCATCTGGCAAAGTCTGGATGGACCGACTGCGTTTTGTTGGAAAAGAACGAGTTGACGGCGGGGTCAACCTGGCATGCGGCGGGCAATGTGCCGACCTTCAGTTCCAGTTGGTCGATCATGAACATGCAGCGCTACTCGGCGGAATTGTACCGGGGGCTGGGTGCCGCCGTCGATTACCCGATGAATTACCATGTGACGGGGTCGGTGCGGCTGGGGCATTCGCGCGAAAGATTGCAAGAGTTTCAGCGGGTGGTGGGGATGGGCCGTTCTCAAGGGATGGACCTGAACATTCTGTCGCCCGATGAGATCAGACAGGTCTATCCGTTTCTGGAAACGCATGATCTGGTTGGGGCGCTGCATGATCCTTATGACGGGGATATTGATCCGGCGCAGTTGACCCAAGCCCTTGCCAAGGGCGCGCGGATGCTTGGCGCGCGGATCGAGCGGTTTTGTCCGGCTACGGGCGTGCGGCGCGAAGGCGATGACTGGGTCGTGTCCACGCCCAAGGGCGAGATCCGCTGCGAGATCGTGGTGAATGCGGCGGGCTATTATGCGCGGGAAGTGGGCAAGTGGTTTGGCCGCGATCTGCCGATGATGGTGATGAGCCATCAATACATGCTGTTCGACAGCATCCCGGAGTTGGAGGACTACTCGGCCCAGACCGGGCGCAAGTTGCCGCTGCTGCGAGATGTGGACAGCAGTTATTACCTGCGGCAGGAAAAGACCGGGTTCAATCTGGGGCCCTATGAGGGCAATTGCCGGGCGCATTGGGTTACGCCGGACGATCCGTTCCCGCAGGATTTCAGTTTTCAGCTGTTCCCCGACGATCTGGAGCGGTTGGAGTGGCACATCAACGACGCCATGGCGCGGGTGCCTTTGCTGGCCAAGGCGGGTCTGTCGAAGGTGATCAACGGCCCGATCCCGTACACTCCGGATGGCAATCCCTTGATCGGGCCGATGCCAGGGGTGCCCAATGCCTTTGAGGCTTGTGTCTTTACCTTTGGCATTTGTCAGGCGGGCGGGGCGGGCAAGGTTCTGGCGGAATGGGTGACCGAGGGGGCGACGGAATGGGATATGTGGTCTTGCGATCCGCGGCGGTTCACCGGGTTTGAAGACCAGGAGTATTGCGTGAAAAAGGGGATGGAGGTCTATGGCCACGAATACGCCATCCAGTTCCCGCATCATTCCTGGCCCGAGGGGCGCGGCAAGAAGCTTTCGGCGGTTCATGCGCAAACCAAGAACCTTGGGGCGGTTTATGCGCCCTATAACGGCTGGGAGCGGGCGGTCTGGTATGCGCGGCCCGGCGATGACATCAGCGAGGAGGCGCAGCGCACCTGGGACCGCAAGGGACCGTGGTTTGGTGCGGTAGCCGAAGAATGCGCTGCGGTGCGTGATGCGGCGGGAATTCTGGATTTGCCCGGATTCTCACGCTTTCGGGTCACCGGGGCGGGGGTGGCGGACTGGCTGGCGCGGCAGATCACCGGCAAGGTGCCCAATGTCGGGCGGCTGGGGTTGGCCTATTTCGCGGATGACAAGGGCCGGATCGTGACCGAAATGTCGGTGGCGCGGCTGGCCGAGAACGCGGTGTTGCTGATCACGGCGGCGACGGCGCAAAGCCATGACCGCGAATGGCTGTTGCGGCATCTTGAGCCGGAATTGACGCTGGTGGACGAGACCGAGGATTGGTCAACCCAGATCCTGACCGGGCCGAAAGCGCGGGTCATTCTGGGCGAGGTGGCGCAGGCGGACCTGACCAATGGCTGGCTGAGCCATCAGATGGGACGCATCGCGGGGGCAGAGGTTTGGCTGGCGCGGGTGTCCTTTGCCGGGGAACTGGGCTGGGAAATCCATTCGCGCGTTGCGGATACCGAGGCGGTCTGGAACGCCGTGATCCGCGCCGGGACGGCGCATGGCCTGCGGCCCTTTGGCATGTTTGCGCTGAATGCGCTGCGGGTTGAGAAGGGCTACCGCGCGTGGAAAGGCGATTTGTCCACCGATTACAGCGTCTTGCAGGGCGGGCTGGAGCGGTTTGTCGATTGGACCAAGCCAGCGTTCCGGGGCCGTGCGGCACTGGAGGCGGAAAAGCAGCGCGGGGTCGAAAAGCGGTTCTGCACGCTGGTCATCGCCGCCGGGGACTGCGATCCGCCCTATATGTCAACGATCTGGCAGGGTGGCGCAATCGTGGGCGAGGTCACCAGCGGCTATTACGGGCATCGGGTTGGGGAATGTATCGGATTGGGGATGCTGAAGGCGTCAGTCAATGTGCCGGGAACGCCGGTCGAGGTGGAGATTTTCGGGGTCAGATATCCGGCGGTGGTGCAAGAAGATGCGCCGCTGTGGGATCCGAAAAACGAGCGCATCCGCGCGTGACTGCCGGGAAGCGGGGGTTTCACACCCCCGGTTTTCGTTTTTCAAACTCAAACGCCCCGTGGGAATATTTGGATCAAGATGAAGGATAAGATGATGGCAGCGGTTCCAAAACAGGCGCGGGCGGTGGTCATCGGCGGGGGCGTCTCGGGCTGTTCGGTGGCCTATCATCTGGCCAAGATGGGCTGGAGCGATGTGGTCTTGCTGGAGCGTAAACAGCTGACCTCGGGGACGACATGGCATGCGGCGGGGCTGATCGGGCAGTTGCGCGGGTCGGCCAACATGACGCGGCTGGCGAAGTATTCCGCCGATCTGTACGTGAAGCTGGCGGCCGAAACCGGGGTCGAGACGGGGATGCGCCAGGTGGGCAGCATCTCGGTCGCGCTGACGGCGCATCGGCATGAGGAATTGCTGCGGCAGGCGACGGTGGCGCGGATTTTTGACGTGGATGTGCAGGAGATCAGCCCGGCAGAAGCCAAGGCGATGTATCCGCATCTGGAAATCGGCGATGTGGTGGGGGCGGTGCATCTGCCCTTGGACGGGCAATGCGACCCGGCCAATATCGCCATGGCGCTGGCCAAGGGCGCGCGGATGCGCGGGGCGCAGATTTTTGAGCATACCAAGGTTGTGAGCGTCACCAAAACCGCGGGCCGGGTGACGGGGGTGGATTATATCGGCGCGGACGGCGAGCCGGGCCATATTGCCACCGATGTCGTGGTCAATTGCGGCGGCATGTGGGGGCGCGATCTGGCGCAGGCCAGCGGCGTCACCTTGCCGCTGCATGCCTGCGAGCATTTCTATCTGATCACCGAGCCGATTGCAGGGCTTGGCCATTTGCCGGTGCTGCGGGTGCCGGATGAATGCGCCTATTACAAATCGGACGCGGGCAAGATGATGGTCGGGGCCTTCGAGCCGAAGGCGAAACCCTGGGGCATGGGGGGCATCCGCGAGGATTTCATGTTTGACACCCTGCCCGAGGAATGGGACCATTTTCAGCCCATCCTTGAGCACGCGATGAACCGCCTGCCGCTGTTTCAGACGGCGGGGATTCATACGTTTTTCAACGGGCCGGAAAGCTTTACCCCGGATGACCGGTATTATCTGGGC
>JANNBI010000420.1:0-8485 GCA_031385345.1 Paracoccaceae bacterium
ACAAACCGTGAAGCTTTCACTTGGGTCATCGGTCGGACACATCACTGCATCTCCCCTGCCAAGCCGATATGCTACGTGTTAAACGCCGATGCGCCCAAACCGCCCACATATCTCTTCATACATAACAATTTCAAAGAGCGATCTTTCGGACAAAAATTCCGGGGTGCGCCACAACGTGTAGCGATCCCCGTCCGCATTGCCTTCAGATTTTCCGGTTACTTTCAGTGACTTGCGTCTCTTTCCGTTTCCGTCACCGTCACTTTCGCTTCGGTGAGGCGGTATTTACGGAAGGGGGCCGCAACCCGCAAGAGGAAAAATGCGCATCCGTCGCATTATTTTCACAAACCCCGATTTACCTACAATATCTTGGGGTTGCGGGTAACAAAGCCACCAGCGGCGCTGCGATTGCGAAACAATCTTGCGGCAGTGCAGCACGACTCGGCCCCCTGGTGGGGGCCAAGCGGCCAGACTCAGGCGGTTTTGCGTTGCGGCGCCTTGGCGGGGCGCAGGCGGCTGCCCAAAAGCAGCAGGGTCAGCACCAGATACAGGATCGAATCCACCGTATAAACCTTACCGATCATCACGAAATGCACCGCCCCCAGCAGAATCGCCGCATAGGCCAGCTTGTGCAGTTTTTTCCAGGCCACCGCCCCCATCCGGCGGATCGCGCCATTCCACGAGGTTGCGGCCAGCGGGATCAGCAGCAGGAACGCCAGAAACCCGATCACGATGAAGGGCCGCTTGACCAGTTCAGATCCGATCTGCCCCCAGCGCAACCCCAGATCCAGCACCACCCAGGTGGTGAAATGCATCAGGATATAGAAGAAGCCCAGCAGCCCCAGGCTTCGCCGGAATTTCAGCAGCCGGATGCCGTAGGTCATCAGAGGCGTGATGGCCAGGCTGGCGATCAGGAACCGCAGGCCCCAGACGCCCAGCTCCAGCTCCAGTGTCTTGACCGGATCGGCGCCCAGCCCACCAAAGAAGGCCCCGTAAACCAGCAGCCCGAACGGTACCGCCCCCGTCAGATAGACCACCCAGGTGGGCAGTCGCCGCGCATAGCCGTTGAACTGGTCGCGCATTTAGAAATCCACCGTCAGATCTTGGCCGGTGTACAGGCTGGCGACCTGATCCCCGTAGCCGTTGAACAGGACCGTATCCTTGCGCCCGGCAAACAGGCCGCCGCCAATGGGCCGCTCGCTGGCCTGTGACCAGCGCGGATGATCGACGCCGGGGTTCACATTGGCGTAAAAGCCGTATTCGTTGGCGGCCAGAATATTCCAGGTCGTCGGCGGCATCACATCGGTCAGGGTGATCTTGACGATGGCCTTGATCGACTTGAACCCGTATTTCCACGGCACCACCAGACGCAGCGGCGCGCCGTTCTGCTTTGGCAGATCCTCGCCATACAGACCCGTCGCCATGATGGTCAGCGGGTGCATCGCCTCGTCCAGCCGCAGGCCCTCGATATAGGGATAGGGGAAAGAGCCACCGGTCTGGCCGGGCATTTCCTCGGGGCGGTACAGGGTTTCAAAGGCCACGAATTTCGCAGACGACTGCACGCCGACCTTGGCCAGCAGTCCCGCCAGTTCA
Organism: Paracoccaceae bacterium; assembly: GCA_031385345.1. GTDB lineage: Bacteria > Pseudomonadota > Alphaproteobacteria > Rhodobacterales > Rhodobacteraceae > CAIYZT01. The sequence continues at coordinate 1,591 of JANNBI010000420.1, forward strand.
AACCCCTGCCACGGCACCACCATCGACCATGCCTCGACGCAGCGGAACCGGTAGATCCGCTCTTCCACGGTCAGACCGGCCATCAGGTCGTCCAGACCATACATCCCCGGCTTGTCCACCATGCCGCCGATTTCCACCGACCACGGAGAGATCGTCAGACCCTGCGCCTTGGTCGAAGGCTCTTCCTTGCCATAACCGAATTCGTAATAATTGTTATAGGTCGAGATATCCTCCAACGAGGTCGGCTCTTCATCGGTGGAATAGCCAGCAGCATGGGCGCGGCCCACCAGCAACGGGCTGGCCACCAGCCCCGCCGTCCCGGCCATGATCTGCCGCCGATTCAGGAACATCGCCTTGGGGGTCACGTCCGAATATTTGAAGTCACTGGTCCAACGCGTTGTCATGATCTCACCTCTTTGATCCTACCTTTGTAACGGCAGTTTACGCGGGGAAGTTTCAGTTTTCCAAAACAAGTCTGGTCACGCGCGCTTGTTTTTCTGAAACATGGCAGCGGGGCAGCGGTGGGGGTTTGTTCCGTCATTAGGCGAAATACCCGCCGAAAATTGCTGGAATGTCCTGCCCCGGCCCAGCTTTCCTTGAAACCAACGCGGTTTCTGCGGTTCTGGCGGCATGTCGGGGCCGGGGCCGTTGGTCCGCAGAGGGCGGTTTCAACATCTCCCGCCCCGCCCATCCCCCCGGCAGATCTGCCCGGTATTCAGGCAGCACCCCGCAATCGCCGCCCGTGCCACCCCGCCCCGTTCACGCCCGCCGCGCCGCCTGTAACACTTCCCCGCCGAAAATCCCCCGGCACAGGGGCATTCCCCCTTGCCCCAGCCCTCGGAATAACGGCTATTGCGCTGACATGTTAGCTGGGCAACTTGGGGGAATCCGATGGGCAGATTAGACGGCAAACGCATCTTGGTGACCGCAGCCGGTCAGGGCATCGGCCGCGCCACGGTTCTGGCCATGCACCACGAAGGCGCACGCGTGTTGGCCACCGATGTCAACGCGGCGGCTTTGGCCGATCTTGCGGCGCTGGGGCTGGAAACCCGGCTTCTGGATGTGCGCGACACCGCGTCGGTCGCCAGTGCCGTCGCCGCCGCCGGTCCGCTGAACGCCTTGTTCAACTGCGCGGGATTTGTGGCCGCCGGGTCCATCCTTGACTGCTCGCAAGAGGAATGGGATTTTTCCTTTGACCTGAACGTCACCTCGATGTTCCGCATGTGCAAGGCCGCACTACCGGGCATGATCGACAATGGCGGCGGGTCAATCATCAACATGGCATCGGCGGTGTCGTCCATCATCGGCGCGCCAAACCGATTTGTTTACGGCGCCACCAAAGCCGCCGTCATCGGCTTTACCAAGGCCATCGCCGCCGATTTCATCACCAAGGGCATCCGCTGCAACGCGGTCTGCCCCGGCACGGTCGAAAGCCCCTCCTTGTTCCAGCGGATGCGCGACACCGGCGATTTTGACGCCGCCCATTCCGCCTTTCTGGCCCGCCAACCGATGGGCCGTCTTGCCAAGGCCGAGGAAATCGCCGCCCTTGTCGTCTATCTTGCCTCTGACGAATCCTCCTTCACCACCGGCCACGCGCATATCGTGGATGGCGGCTGGTCCAATACCTAAAGGGATACTGCTATGAAACTTCTGCGCCATGGCCCTGCCGGGGCCGAAAAGCCCGGCCTGATGCACTCCGACGGCACGATCCGCGATCTGTCCGGCCATGTCCCCGACATCGCCGGGGCCGCCCTGTCGGATGCGGGCATCGCGGCCCTGCGCGGCATCGACGCCGCCAGCCTGCCGATCGTGCCCGCCAGCACCCGCCTTGGCCCCTGCGTCGGCGGCACCGGCAAATTCATTTGCATCGGGCTGAACTATGCCGACCATGCCGCCGAATCCGGCATGACCGTCCCGCCAGAGCCGATCATCTTTATGAAGGCCACCTCGGCCATCGTCGGCCCCAATGACCCGATCATCATCCCCCGCACCTCGGTCAAGACCGATTGGGAGGTGGAATTGGCCGTCATCATCGGCACAAAGGCGAAATACGTGACCGAAGATCAGGCCCTGTCGCATGTCGCGGGCTATGCCATCACCAATGACGTGTCAGAGCGCGCCTTTCAGACCGAACGCTCGGGCCAATGGACCAAGGGCAAATCCTGCGACAACTTTGGCCAGATCGGCCCTTGGCTGGTGACGCGCGACGAGGTGGCCGATCCGCAGAACCTGAAGATGTGGCTGACGGTGAATGGCCAGATGATGCAGAACGGATCGACCACGACGATGGTTTACGGCGCGGCGTTTCTGGTGTCCTACCTGTCGCAGTTCATGACGCTGCACCCCGGCGATGTGATTTCCACAGGAACCCCGCCCGGCGTCGGCATGGGCCAGAAGCCCCCGCGCTTTCTGCGCGCCGGGGAAGTGGTCGAACTGGGCATCGAAGGTCTGGGCCAACAACGCCAGGATGTCTTGGCGGACCAGTAACGCACCGTTCCTGAAGCCAGAAGAAAAAAGCACGGCCCGACTTCTAATGCCTCACCCCCCAACCCACGAACCCCAAACTCCCCCTCGAACTCGTCACCCCCCTCCCCCCTCGTGGGGGAAGGATGGGGAGGGGGGGCAGCACCGACCTTGCGCCAAATCCGCCACCCGTCCCCCCCACTCCCGCAATGAAAGCCGCCCATGGATTTCATCGACACCCACCAGCACCTGATCTACCGCGACCGGTTCAGCTATGACTGGACGGCCCAGCATCAGGCTCTCGCCACCGCGACCTTCACCCTGCCCGATTACCGCGCCCTGACCGCCGCGCGCGGCATCGCCGGCACCTTGTTCATGGAGGTGGACGTTCCCGAGGCCGAGTACCGCGACGAGGCCCGCTTTGTCGCCACCCTGACCGGCACGCATGGCCTGCTGGGTCAGGTCGCCTCATGTCGGCCGGAAATTGACGCGGGCTTTGATGACTGGCTGGCGGAATGCCGGACCCTGTCCGTCAAGGGCCTGCGCCGCATCCTGCACGAAGCCCCCGACGATCTGTCCCGCGATCCGACCTTCCGGCGCAACCTGCGCAAGATCGGCGCGGCGGGTCTGCCCTTTGATCTGGTGTTTCTGGCCCGCCAGCACACGATTGCCTTGGACCTGCTGCATGCGCTGCCGGATCAGACCTTTGTTCTGGATCATTGCGGCGTTCCCAATGTCGCGGGCGGCGATTTCGACAGTTGGTCACGCAGCCTGCGCGCACTGGCGGCCTTTCCGAACCTGTCGGCCAAATTGTCGGGCATCACCACCTATTGCGCGCCCGGCACCGCCACGCTGGCCACGATCAAACCCTATGTCGATCACCTGATTGATTGCTTTGGCCCGGCCCGCATCGTCTGGGGCTCTGACTGGCCCGTGGTCAACCTGCGCACCACCCTGCCCGACTGGCTGACCCTGACCCGGACCCTGATCGCGGATCTGTCCCCGAACGAACGTGCCGCCATCGCCCACACCAACGCCAAACGCATCTACAACCTGTAATCCCCAATCCCGCCCCACCCAAATAGCCCCCTCCCCCCTCGTGGGGGAGGGTAGGGAGGGGGGGACCACCCCCGGATAGCCTCACGAAATCCCCCAATCGGATAAACCCTTCGTGACTTGAAATCCGTAACCGCCGCGGCTTAGCGCGCGAAAAATTCCGTCAACCCCGTCTCACGCGATTTTCACTCTGAACCGGGGTGAAACTTTTGCCGTAACTCTCTCGCCAATCCGGCAAACGCCATGATGATGAGGAACCAACACATGATCCGCAGAACCTTTCTTGCCCTGACCGCCACCGTCGCGCTGTTCGCCGCACCGGTCGCCTATGCACAGGACATGGATATCGTCGATACCGCCGTCGCCGCAGGCACCTTCAACACCCTCGCCGCCGCGCTGACCGCCGCCGGTCTGGTGGAAACCCTGAAAGGCGAAGGCCCCTTCACCGTGTTCGCCCCGACCGACGCCGCCTTTGCCGCCCTGCCCGCAGGCACGGTCGAGGATCTGCTGAAGCCGGAAAACAAGGACAAGCTGATCGCTATCCTGACCTACCACGTCGTGGCCGGCAAAGTGATGTCCACCGACTTGGCCGAAGGCATGATGGCCGCCACCGTGAACGGCGCCGAAGTGATGATCACCCTTGAAGGTGGTGCCAAGGTTGACGGCGCAGTCATCTCTGCCGCCGACATCGCCGCCTCCAACGGCGTGATCCACGTCATCGACAGCGTCATTCTGCCGAAGATGTAACCTCTACCGTAGTGTAGATTGCGATTTGGCCCGCCCGGACTGTCCGGTGCGGGCCATTTTTCTTGCACAACCCACCACCGTCAATCAGGTGCTTGCGACGCCCGCCGCTACACCCCGTCAGCCCACCACGTTTCTGATCCGGTCCAAAGCCTCTGGTGACAGCAAGGCGACCGGGCGGCTGTGCGCCGTGGCTGACCCCTCATGAGAATCCGCTGCAAAAGCGGTTATTCCGGGCGCAATACCAGCAGCATCCATCCCGCAGATGGCAAACAAACGCTCAAGTTCCGCCTGCGGGTTTGCCAACAAAGCCTCATACCGAACGATGTTCAGCGGCATCCCCGCCGCCACCGCGCTGTCAAAACGCGCGCGATGCAGACGCCATGCCATAGCGGCAAGCCTGTCAAAAGTGACGTTCGCCGCCGCCATATCTACATGGCCGTCAAGGTACGCAGGATCGGTATTGCCAGACATCATCTTCCACGAGAAAAACCGATCCGTCGGCGAAAGATCCAACAGGCCGCCAAGACGCTCGTGAAAGCCAAACAGGGAATTGCACCATGCTTCGGCATGTCGCGTCAGATACAGAAAGGTCGCGTCGGGTTCGCTTGCGTGAACTGCGGGCAAGATCGCGGTGATCTGGCTGAAATGCTTGACGATCAGCGCTTTATGCGCCGCCTCTGGCGGCACCATCACCCGCAGCATGCGCATGGCGGCACGCCACAGCGCCGCCAACCTGTCCGCCGGCAACGCGGCGCGGTTCATCGCAAGATCAAAGGTAAACAGCGGCTCTGACAGGCACCACCCCTGCCCGGACGCGTTGAAAACATTGTGCAGCAAGGTCGATCCGCAATGGCCGATATTGATCAGATGCACCACGGACCGCGCAGCGGGCGCTTTTTCGGCCAACTCCAGAAAAGCGGACACCGGCATGCGCAACACGCGCTTGGCCTGTTCATACTGACGGTGATAGCTGAACGGGGCCGCCGCAAGGTCCGTGTCGGCCCCAATATCGACAAAGACCGCCACGTCATTGGCAAGATCAAAGGAAAACAACGTCCATCCGGGCTGTGTCAGCACCAGATCATCCGGCACCTCGACAAAGTCGCCAACCGCCAGCGCGCCCGGCATATCGACCATCATGATCGGGTCCGACTTGCGATCTGTCACCAATGCCAATCGTGCCATGGACCACCTGTATCACCGTGCAATACCTGGCAGGTTACCACGACCCGGCGCGTTCCCCTAAGTCATAACAGGGGGGCAATGCACCCCCCATCTTCCCAATCCCCTAATGCACCACCACCGGTTTGCGCCCCACGACACTGGGCCGCCCGCCGATGATCAGCCCCTCGGCCCCGGCAGTCACCGCCACGGTTTCGCCGTCCAGCACCTCTCCGGCCAGCAGCAACTGCGCCAAGGGATCCTGCAAATGCCGCTGGATCACCCGCTTCAAGGGCCGCGCGCCGAACACCGGATCATAGCCTTCATTGGCCAGCCAGACCCGCGCCGCCTCGTCCAGATCCAGCACAATCTTGCGCTGCGCCAGCCGCGCCTCCAGCCGTTTCAGCTGGATGGTGACGATGCCGGTCATATCCGCCCGGTTCAACCGGTCAAAGATGATCTGCTCGTCCAGCCGGTTCAGGAACTCGGGCCGGAAATGTTGGCGCACCGCCTCCTCGACCGCCGCCCGCGCCGGGGCCGGATCGGCCCCTTCCGGCAGTTCCGACAGCGCCCGCGCCCCCAGATTGCTGGTCAGCACGATCAGGCATTGCTTGAAATCCACCGTCCGCCCCTGCCCATCGGTCAGAATTCCGTCGTCCAGCACCTGCAACAGCAAGTTGAACACATCCGGATGGGCCTTTTCCACCTCGTCAAACAGCACCACCTGATAAGGCCGCCGCCGCACCGCCTCGGTCAATACGCCCCCTTCATCATAGCCGACATAGCCCGGAGGCGCCCCGATCAGCCGCGAAACCGAGTGTTTTTCCATGAACTCGCTCATGTCGATGCGCACCATCGCGGTGTCGTCGTCGAACAGATATTCGGCCACGGCCTTGGTCAATTCGGTCTTGCCCACGCCCGTTGGCCCAAGGAAAAGGAACGATCCCAAAGGCCGCCCCTCGTCATTCAGCCCGGCCCGCGCGCGCCGCACGGCATTGGCCACGGCAACCAGCGCCGGGCGCTGCCCGACCACCCGCTTGCCCAGTTCGACCTCCATCCGCAGCAGCTTGTCCCGCTCGCCTTCCAGCATCTTGGCCACCGGAATCCCGGTCCAGCGTTCGACGACTTCGGCAATCTGTTCCGGCCAGACGGCTTCGGACACCAAAGCCTCGCCCTCGCGCGCCTCGGCTTCGACCAACTGCTTTTCCAGCGCCGGGATCCGGCCATATTGCAACTCGCCCGCCTTGCCGAAATCGCCCTCGCGCTTGGCATGTTCCAACTCGGCGCGCGCACGCTCCAGTTGTTCCTTGACGCCGCGCGCCGCTTCCAGACTGTCGCGTTCCGCCTGCCAGCGCGCGGTCATTTCAGCCGAGCGTTCCAGCAGCCCCGACAGCTCTTTCTCCAGCCGCTCCAGCCGGTCCTTGCTGGCCGCGTCCTCTTCCTTCTTCAACGCCTCGGCCTCGATCTG
>JANNBI010000507.1:0-3850 GCA_031385345.1 Paracoccaceae bacterium
GAAAAATCCGCCGTTGATCACCGCGCGCGACTGGACCGGTTGCATCGGCTGATCGGAAAATGCGACGCCTGGTTCAAGCTGTTGGGGCTGGCCTGGATTACGCCGATCTGGCGGGCGCTGGCGGGTGACAATCCGCGCGGACAGGTGAAGGAGATCTGGCGTCTGGCGGTGGTGCCGCTGCTGGCCATCGTCGGGTTCTTGCTGCTGTGGGGGGCGCTGGCGCCGACGGTGCAAACCTCGCTTGGGGCCATTCCGGGGCCGGTGCAGGTCTGGGAGCAGGCGCTGGCATTGGACGCCGGTGCCAAGGCCGAGGGGGAAAAAGCCAGCGAGTTTTATGCGAAGCAGGCGGAAAAGAACGCCGCTTTGGTGGCCGCAGGCAAGGCGGACGAGGTGAAAACCCCCGCCTATACCGGCAAGCCGACCTATTACGCGCAGATCTGGACTTCGATCAAGACCGTCTTTGCCGGGTTCGTGATCGCGTCCTTCATCGCGGTGCCCTTGGGCATTCTGGCTGGACTTTCCCCCACCGCGCAGGCCGCAATCAACCCGCTGGTGCAGATCTTCAAACCGGTCAGCCCGTTGGCCTGGCTGCCCATCGTCACCATGGTCGTTTCGGCTGTTTATGTGGACGGCAACCTGCCGAAAAGCTTTATCGTGTCGGCCTTTACGGTGACCTTGTGTTCACTGTGGCCGACCTTGATCAACACCTCGCTGGGGGTGGCGTCGATTGACAAGGATCTGGTCAATGTCAGCCGGGTGCTGAAGCTGTCGCTGTGGAAAAAGATCACGCGGCTGGTGCTGCCCTCGGCCCTGCCTTTGATCTTTACCGGGATGCGGCTGTCGCTGGGTGTGGGCTGGATGGTGCTGATCGCCGCCGAAATGCTGGCGCAAAACCCCGGTCTGGGCAAATTCGTCTGGGACGAGTTTCAGAACGGATCCGAGCAGTCGCTGGCCAAGATCATGGTGGCGGTGCTGACCATCGGCATCATCGGCTTCCTGCTGGACCGGGTGATGTTCGCGCTGCAATCGCTGTTCACCTTCTCGAACAACCGGTGAGCGGGATGGGAATCCTCGACTTCATCAATGTGTCCAAAGGCTTTGGCGAGCGGGCCGTGCTGCGCAATCTGTCGCTGTCGGTTAAGGAGGGCGAGTTTCTGGCGATCCTGGGGTTTTCGGGATCGGGCAAAAGCACGCTGATCAACCTGATGGCCGGGCTGACCCTGCCGGACCGGGGCGAGGTCCGGTTCAAGGGCGCGGCGGTGACCGGGCCGGGGCCGGAGCGCGGGTTGGTGTTTCAATCCTATGCGCTGATGCCCTGGCTGACGGTGGCGGGCAATATCGCTCTGGCGGTGGATGCGGTGTCCGGAGCGTTGCCCAAGGCTGAACGTGCGGCGCTGGTTGCCAAATACATCGCACTTGTGGGTCTGGGTCATGCCGCCGACCGTCGCCCGGCTGAACTGTCGGGCGGGATGCGGCAACGGGTGGCGGTGGCGCGGGCACTGGCGCTGCAACCGTCGGTCCTGCTGATGGACGAGCCTTTGTCGGCCCTGGATGCCCTGACGCGCGGCAAGGTCGCCGCCGAGATCGAGGCGATCTGGGCCACCGACAAACGCACGGCGGTGCTGATCACCAATGACGTTGACGAGGCGCTGGTTCTGGCTGACCGCATCTTGTGTCTGAACCCAGATGGCACCTTGGGGCAAGAATTTGCGGTGACCCTGCCGCGTCCGCGTGACCGCGCGGCGATGAATGACGACGCGGTGTTCAAATCGCTGCGCGCCGATGTGACGGCCTATCTGATGGATGTCGGCATTACGGCCAAGACCGCCGAAACCCGCGCCCTGCCCGCGCTGACCCCGCGCCATGCCTTGCCCAAGGCCACTGCCAAGGTGGCGACCACCCCGATGGACGCGCGCTATCTGCGCTATTCGCAGCTGCACAAAGTCTATGCCACGCCCAAAGGGCCGCTGACCGTGGTCGAAGACTTCAATCTGGTGCTGAAGAAGGGCGAGTTCGTTTCGCTGATCGGGCATTCGGGCTGTGGCAAATCCACGGTTCTGACCATGACGGCGGGGCTGAACGCCATCTCAAAGGGTGCGATCACGCTGGACGGCACGCATGTCGAAGGTGCGGACCCCGAACGTGCGGTGGTGTTTCAGTCGCCCAATCTGTTCCCTTGGCTGACCGCCAAAGAGAATGTTGCGATCGGCGTGGACAAGGTTTACCCCAAATCCCCCCAGACCGAACGCCAGGAGGTGGTGGAATATTACCTTGAGCGCGTCGGTCTGGCCGATGCGATGGACCGCCCCGCCGCTGAAATGTCCAACGGCATGCGGCAGCGCGTCGGCATTGCGCGCGCCTTTGCCTTGTCGCCCAAATTGCTGCTGCTGGATGAACCCTTTGGCATGTTGGACAGCCTGACCCGTTGGGAGCTGCAAGAGGTTCTGATGGAGGTCTGGTCGCGCACCAAGGTGACCGCCGTCTGCGTGACCCATGACGTCGATGAAGCGATCCTGCTGGCCGACCGCGTGGTGATGATGACCAACGGCCCGCGCGCCACGATCGGCAAGATCACCGAGGTCAAGCTGCCGCGCCCGCGCACAAGGCGCAGCCTGCTGGACCATCCCGACTATTATCATTACCGCGCCGAAGTTCTTGCTTTTCTTGAAGAATATGAACATGGCCACCAGAAGAAGGACGTCGCCTGATGAAACAGAAACTGGTTGTCATCGGGGCGGGCATGGCCTCGGGGCGGGTGCTGGAGCATCTGACCGAACAAGCGCCGGACGCGTTCGACATCACGCTGTTCAACGCCGAACCGCGCGGGAATTACAACCGGATCATGCTGTCTCCGGTGTTGTCGGGCGAGAAATCCTATGCCGATATCATCACGCATGATGAGGCATGGTATGCCTCGCGGGGGGTGAAAACCGTACTGGGCAAGGCGGTGACCAAGATCGACCGCGCTGCCAAGACCGTCACCTGTGGCGGGGTGGAAACGCCCTTTGACCAGTTGATCATTGCCACGGGATCCGCGCCCTTCATCATCCCGGTGCAGGGCAAGGATCTGCCCGGCGTCGTGACCTACCGCGACCTTGAAGATACCAACGCCATGATCGCGGCGGCCAGACCCGGGGCCAAGGCGGTGGTGATCGGCGGTGGTCTGTTAGGGCTGGAAGCCGCCGCCGGCATGCAGTTGCGCGGCATGGAGGTGGTCGTGATCCACATCATGGGCCATCTGATGGAACGTCAGTTGGATCCGGCGGCAGGATATTTGCTGCAAAAATCGCTTGAATCGCGGGGGATGAAAATCCACTGCAAGGGGGCCACCAAAGCCATCCTTGGCAAGGACCGGGTCGAGGCCGTACTGCTGGACGATGGCACCGTCTATGACGCCGATATCGTCTGCATGGCGGTCGGCATCCGGCCCGAAGTGCGCCTTGCCAATGATGCCCATCTGGACGTGGGGCGCGGCATTACGGTCAATGACATGATGCAGACCAGCGATCCTGCGATCTGGGCCGTCGGTGAATGTATCGAACATAACAAGCAGCTCTTTGGCCTTGTCGCCCCGCTGTATGATCAGGCGCGGGTATTGGCGCAGGCTTTGCTGGGGCAGGACAGCGCCTTTCGTCCGGTACAGACCGCGACCAAGCTGAAGGTGACCGGCTGCGACCTGTTCAGCGCCGGTGATTTTGCCGATGCGCTGGGACGCGAGGATATCGTGTTCCGCGATCCGGCGCGCGGGGTCTACAAGCGGCTGGTGATTGAAGGCGACAAACTTGTCGGTGCGGTGATGTACGGCGACACCGCCGATGGCAACTGGTTCTTCGGGCTGATCAAGGACGGC
>JANNBI010000515.1:0-9249 GCA_031385345.1 Paracoccaceae bacterium
CAGGATGCCGAGATCCCGGTGACGGCTTGGGATCCGGCAGGTTTGATCCGAAAGATCAGCGGCCTGCGGCCCCGCGCGCTGGCCTTCACCAGTCTGACGGCGGCCCGTTTGGCGCTGGGTCAACCTGCCGCGCCCGGCCCGATTGCTGCAGACCATCGTCTGCCGGGCATCGCACTTTGGGCCCTGCCTTCGTCATCGGGTCTTGCGCGACGGCATTTTTCGGCAGACCCTTGGCACAACCTAAGCGTCTGGATAACATCAACGCGATGAACTGGTTGATCCGCATGTCGCAATGGGCGCGCAACCCGCCGCCGATGTGGAAAGTTCGCCTTGTCGTGGGCGTGGTTCTGCTGTGTTTTGCGATTTACGGCGTTGAACTTCTCTGGGGCTGGCCAGAGTTTTTGACGGTCAACAAGCGCCCCCGTTTCAGCGCGCCGTGACCAGCATCCAGCGCGTGGAAGGGCAAGGTGATGAACCGTCTGGGTACAGGACTTGTGGGTCTGATCTTGATCGCCTTGGCGACATTCCTGCTGGTGACCCAGCCGCGCCCCCATTCGACAGAGGTGTTCGCCAGCCTGAACGGTGATCCGGATCATGGCGAAATGGTCTATACCGCTGCGGGCTGCGGGTCGTGCCATATGGCCCCCGGTGCCACCGGCGATGCGCAACTGGTGCTGGCGGGGGGGCAAAAATTCGCTTCGCCCTTCGGGAATTTTCTGGCCCCGAACATCTCGCCGGACCCGGTCCATGGGATCGGCGGCTGGTCTTTGGCGCAATTTGCCACCGCCGTGATGGACGGGATTTCGCCTGAGATGGAGCATTACTATCCCGCCATGCCCTATACGTCCTATGGCAAGATGCTGCCGCAGGATATGGCCGATCTGAAGGCGTTCATGGACCGGCTTCCGGCCTCTGACACAGCGTCCTTGCCGCATGAGTTGGGCTTTCCCTTTAACATCCGCCGGACCCTTGGGGGCTGGAAGCTGCTGTTTCAAAACTATGATTATGTGATTTCGGGCAATCTGAGCGCCGAGGTTTTGCGTGGGCGCTACATCGTCGAGGCGATGGCCCATTGCGGCGAATGTCATACCCCGCGCAACCTTTTGGGCGGGTTGAAAACCGCGAAATGGATGGGGGGTGCTGCCAATCCGTCGGGTCCGGGAACGATCCCGAACGTCACCCCCGGCGCGCTGATCTGGGATGCGCAGGATATCTTCACCTATCTGACCACCGGCTTCACCCCGGATTTTGACTCGGTCGGCGGGTCGATGGCGCATGTGGTGGACAATATGGCCAAACTGCCCGAGGCGGATGTCTGGGCGGTTGTGGCCTATATTCAGGCCCTGCCCGCCGTCGCCTCGGACCCGGTGGCCGTGGCACCATGATTCTGATCGGCCAATACGACAGCGCTTTTGTCCGCCGCGTTGGCATCGCCTTGACCCTTTATGGGATTCCCTTTGACCATCGGCCTTGGTCGGTGTTTGGGGATTTTGAAAATCTGATCGAAATCAACCCTTTGGGGTCGGTTCCGGTTTTGATCCTGCCGGATGGCAACGCTTTGGTGGACAGCAAGATCATTCTTGATCATCTGGACCAGATGGTTGGTCCGGACCACGCGCTTTGGCCAAAGGATGCAGATGCGGCGCGGCGGGTGACGGCACTGTGTACTGGATTGGCCGATCGTTTCGTCAGTTTATTTTACGAACGTTACCTGCATCCGTCGCCGTCACAGGTTCTGACCGACCGCCGTGAAACCCAGATCCGCGCTACGCTGAAGGTTCTGGAGGCCACCCGTGCCGCCGCCCCAACGACTTGGCTTTATGGTGAGGATCTAAGTCACGCCGATATTGCCTTGGCCTGCGTGCTGCGGCACCTGCGCGAAAGCTTGCCGGACCTGTTTGACGCCACGGCCCATCCAACCTTGACCGCCCATTGCGCAAGGGCCGAGGATTTGCCTGTGTTTGCCGATATATCTCAGCCATTTACACCGCCAAGCTGATAGATCGCTTTAGGTGCGACGATCAGTTTGCGCCCAGTTTCGCCAGTCGCGCGGCCCGCAACCGGGCAAAATCGTCCCCGGCATGATAGCTTGACCGGGTCAAGGGCGTGGCCGAAACCATCAAGAAGCCCTTGCCAAAGGCGGCGCGTTCGTAATCGGCAAACTCGTCCGGCGTGACAAAGCGGTCAACCCGGTGATGTTTGGGCGTCGGTTGCAGGTATTGGCCGATGGTCAGAAAATCCACATCCGCGGCGCGCATGTCGTCCATGACTTGAAGAACGCCCTGACGATCCTCACCCAAGCCGACCATGATGCCGGATTTGGTGAACACTTTGGGGTCGATCTCTTTGGCGCGTTGCAGCAGCCGCAAGGAATGGAAATAGCGCGCACCGGGGCGCACGGTGGGATAGAGGCCGGGTACCGTTTCCAGATTGTGGTTGAACACATCCGGCCCGGCGGACAGCACCAGTTCCAGCGCCTGCGGCCCGCATTTAATGAAATCGGGGGTCAGAACCTCAATCGTGGTGGCGGGCGCGCGGTGGCTGATGGCGCGGATGGTCTGGGCAAAATGCTCGGCCCCGCCATCCTCCAGATCATCGCGGTCCACGGATGTGACGACGACATGGTTCAGGCCCAGTTCGGACACGGCATGGGCGACGCGGCCCGGTTCAAACGCATCCAGAAGCATGGGCTTGCCGGTGGCGATATTGCAGAACGAACAGCCCCGCGTGCAAATCTCTCCCATGATCATCATCGTCGCGTGCCCCTGCGACCAGCATTCGCCCACATTGGGACAGCCCGCCTCTTCGCAGACCGTCACCAGTTTTTTGTCGCGCAGAATGTCGCGCGTGCGCTTGTAGCCTTCGGAGGTTGGGGCTTTCACCCGGATCCAATCCGGCTTTTTCGGCTGCGCATTATCGGGCTTATGCGCTTTTTCAGGATGACGCTGGTCGGGCAGTTTGAGGTCGCGCAAGGGTTTTTCCCCTATTCGGAAAGGCCTCTTTCGTCTTAGTCTGTCGGCACTCCGATGGCAATATCGCAACCTATGCGGTGGGAACATGGGGGCAAGCGAAGGGCGCAGAAGCAAAGTCAATTTGCAGCCCTTTTTACAAATCGGAGGGTACATGTCTAAGAAATTGATAGCAGAGGTGCTGGGCACCCTGATTCTGGTGCTGTTTGGCTGTGGATCGGCAGTCCTGATGGGCGCGCAAATCGGCATGACCGGGATTTCCTTGGCCTTTGGTCTTGCCATCGTGGCGGCGGCCTATGGTCTGGGGGCGATTTCGGGCGCGCATCTGAACCCGGCGGTGTCGCTGGGGATGGTGGCCGCGGGCCGGATGTCGGTGGGTGAGTTTGTGGGCTATGCCCTGGCCCAGATCGCCGGCGCGGTTCTGGGTGCTGCAATCTTGTATCTGATCGCTTCGGGCAAGGCGGATTATAGCGTGGCGACCAACGGTCTTGGTCAGAACGGCTATGGCGCGGGCTACCTTGGGGAATATTCATTGACCGCGGCTTTGGTCTTTGAATTCGTGATGACCTTTTTGTTCGTCACGGTGATCCTTGGGGCCACGGGGTCGGGATCGGCACCGGGCTTTGCCGGATTGGCGATTGGTCTGACCCTGGCGGCGATCCACCTTGTCGGGATCAATGTTACGGGCGTTTCGGTGAACCCGGCCCGGTCCATCGGTCCGGCCCTGTTTGTCGGTGGCACGGCTTTGGCGCAGTTGTGGGTGTTCATCGCGGCCCCGCTGGCTGGTGGCGTCTTGGCCGGGGTGATCTACAAGGCGGGCTTCACCCGCGCCTGATCTTGGCTGGGGCGCCGCGCAGGCGCCCCAACTTTGTCAGCCGATCAGCGGCCCAGAGCGTCCGTAAGTTTCGTCGTAATGCCGACGCAGCCTTTGCAGCGCGATGCGCAGAACGATCTTTCCCGACCGCGCGGCCCAGCCCATACGGCGTTCGGCGGTTTCTACTCCTTCCAGAAAACAGCAGACCCGCAGCGCCACATCGCCCAGACCCGGCCCCAGATCGCGCAGCGCCATCGCAACCCGGTCGCGCGCCTGCGACGGCCCCTCGGCCTTGGTGTCGGGTTTGATGCTGCCCCGATCCGTGCCGGTCAGAAACCTCTCCCAGTTTTGCGCCACGCGCGGCCCCATTTGCGCCAATTCGAAATCTTCGCGCAGGCGTTCGGCGGCATCGACCAGATCCGCCTCAAGGAACAACTTTCCGTCTTTTTCACGGCGTCGGCCCAGCACGGCCACCGGACTTTCGGCCAGATTGTAGCGCACGCGGCGCAGGCTGCCGTCGTCGCTGATCTCACGCTCGGCCCAGTCGCGGTGCTGGGTGGCAAAGGGCATCGCAGCTTCGGCAAGGCCGGGGTCGGCGCCCTCCTCCTCCAACATGCGCTTCAGGGCTGAACGGCCAACGCCCGACAGCTCATACGTGGTGACGCGGCCCTGATGGCGGCAACTGATCCAGTCCTTCAGCAAAAAGGCTTGTGCGACCGCCTGATCCAGAACCGCCGTGCGTGCCGATTTCCCGTCCGGAAAGGTGCGCAACACCACCGCCTTTTCCATATCCGCCGCAATGGCCAGAACCGCGCCCGGTTCGGCCAGACGGCGCAGAACCCGGCGCCCCTCCTGGCGGATCAGGGTGTCATCAACCGGCAGGGGGACGTGGCGCAACGGGGCGGACATATGCTCGGCTTCCTTTATGTCATCGTCATGGTGGCGGTCAGGTCTGGTTTTTACCAAGGCGCACAGCGCGGCATCCATCAACGGGTCGTCGCGCCGGGTTTCGTAGCGCCGCACCCGGCGCAGAATGGTCGAGGCATGGCAACCTTCGCTGCGGGCCAGTTCGCGAAACGATACGCCCTCTTCGGTGTGGTCCAGATACAGCCGCACGGTTTCTGGCAACCAGCCGGGTAAGACGGTAACCTCTGTCAGTTCTTGATCCATATGTGTTTGAAACCACCGGGCCGCAATTTCTGCACTCAACCCTGAGTGGCATTCCTTTCCCATTGGTTAATTTACCGCACTTTCTTTATAATTCGTTTAAATTCCTAAACTTTCGAATAAGGAGCGCACGATCAAATCGACCATTATGCAACGGGGGGTTGAGTGGATGCATGATGAGGGCGTGCAGAATCGGAGAGCCCATGTCAGACCTTCAATCCCTACTTGCCAACCTGCGCCGTCCCCGGCTGTTGATCCGCGCTGCCCGTTTTGGGCTGGCGGATTACCGCCGCGACCGCGATCTGCGCCGTTTGATTGGACAAATTTCTACGCCGGACCGCGCCGTGGCGCAGTTGATTTCAGAAGAAGAGCAGTTGGAAGAGGATCGCCGGGCTGGCGAAGCCTCATACTCGGTGACGCGCCATATCGAAATTCTGATTGCCTTGATCAGCGAGATCCGGCTTTTGCCCCGCAGTTTCGCAAATTGAAACGAATAGGCCCGAAAGCGGTGCTTCCGGGCCTATTGTTTCGATTATCAAGATAATCAGATGAATGCGTCGGGCATTTCCGCTTTGCGCTTGGCGACAAACGCCTCCAGTTCTTCGCGTTTGGCGATGTCCAGATCGGGGGCCTGATAGTCGCCCAGCATCTTCTTGACCCGCACATTTGCCAGGGTTTGGGTGTCGCGCGCGCCCTCTTCTTGCCAGGTCTCGAACGGCTTGTAGTCCAGCAGGTCCGACCGCCAGAACGCCGATTTGAAATTGGCCTGGGTATGTTCGCAGCCCAAGTAATGCCCACCCGGACCAACTTCGCGGATGGCGTCCATGGCCTGACCGTTGGTGTCCATGATGATGCCTTGCGCCAGATGGTGCAACGTGCCCAACTGATCCGCATCCATCACGAATTTTTCGTAAGAGCTGACCAGCCCCCCCTCCAGCCAGCCGCAGGCGTGCAACATGAAGTTGACGCCGGACAAAAGCGCCATGTTCAGGCTGTTCGCCGTCTCATATGCCGCTTGCGCGTCGGGCAGTTTCGACCCGCAGAACGACCCGCCCGACCGGTAGGGCAGCCCCAAGCGCCGCGCCAACTGGCCCGCGCCATAGGTGATATGTGCGGCCTCTGGCGTTCCAAAGGTCGGCGCGCCCGAGTTCATGTCGATGGAGGTGACGAAGGCGCCGAAAATCACCGGCGCCCCGGCCCGCACCAACTGGCTGTACGCGACCCCGGCCAGAACCTCGGCCAGAACCTGCGTCAGGGTGCCGGCAACCGTCACCGGCGCCATGGCCCCACCCACGATGAAGGGCGAGATGATGGCGGCCTGATTGGCCTTGGCGTAAACCTCCAGCGCGCCCATCATGATGCCGTCAAAGGTCATGGGCGAGTTGATGTTGATCAGGCTGGTCATCACCGTGTTCTGGTCAACGAAATCGTCGCCAAACAGGATTTTCGACATCGCGACCGAATCCATCGCGCGCGAGGGTTCGGTCACCGACCCCATATAGGGTTTGTCGGACAGGGTCATATGGGCAAGCAGCATGTCCAGATGGCGCTTGTTCACCGGCACATCGGTCGGCTCGCAGACCGTGCCGCCGGAATGGTGCAGCCATTTCGACATATAGCCCAGTTTCACGAAGTTCTGGAAATCCTCCAGCGTGGCATAGCGGCGGCCACCTTCCATGTCGCGCACGAAGGGGGGGCCGTAAACCGGGGCCAGAACCAGATTGCGCCCGCCAATATCGACATTGCGGTCAGGGTTGCGGGCATATTGGGTAAAGGTCTTGGGCGCTTTGCCACACAAGGCGCGGGCAAGGCCGCGCGGGATATGAACCCGTTCACCACGGACATCCGCCCCAGCCTGACGCCAAAGTTCCAGCGCCGCAGGATTTTCGATAAAGTTCACGCCGATTTCTTCCAGAATCGTCTCGGCGTTGCGTTCAATGATTTCAAGCGCCTCGTCGTTCAGGATCTCGAAATTCGGGATGTTGCGCTGGATGAACCGGGCCGTGTCAAAGGAAACGGCCGTCCGCTCTGCCCGGCGGGTCGCCCCACCGCCACCACGTACCCTGCGTCCCGCTGCTTCGTCGTTCATAACCGCCTCCGTCTGTGTTTGACGCTGTTATGCCCCGCGACGGGCCACGGGCGACCGAAGAATACGCCGCATGATGGCCAAAAGCGACATGGGCAGTGTCCAAAACCGACGATAGCGCGCGCCGATGCCTCTTGAACTTCCCCCCGCCAAAAGCTACGCGAAGCCATGACCCAGCATGACAAACTTCTTATCATCGACTTTGGCTCTCAGGTGACGCAATTGATCGCGCGCCGCCTGCGCGAGTTGAACGTTTATTGCGAAATTCACCCCTATAACAAGATTGACGAGGCATCGCTGGCGGCCTTTGCGCCCAAGGCGGTGATCTTTTCCGGCGGGCCGGCCTCGGTCTATTGGGACGGCGCGCCGATGCCGCCTAAGGGGGTGTTCGATCTGGGCGTGCCGATCCTGGGGATCTGTTACGGCCAGCAGGTGATGATGCATCTGCTGGGCGGTCATGTCGAAGGCGGGCATGGCACGGCCGAATTTGGCCGCGCCTATGTGTCCCCGACCGACGCCACCTGTCCGCTGCTGGACGGCTGGTACGACGCCGGGGCCGAACAGGTCTGGATGTCGCACGGCGACCATGTGTCGAAAATCGCGCCGGGGTTTCAGGTTTACGGCACCTCGCCCAATGCGCCCTTTGCCATCACCGCCGATCTGTCACGGCAGTTTTACGCGGTGCAGTTCCACCCCGAGGTGCATCACACCCCCAAGGGTGCCAAATTATACGAAAACTTCGTGCGTCTGGCGGGATTTACCGGCGACTGGACGATGGATGCCTACCGCGATCAGGCCATTGCCGCGATCCGCAAGCAGGTTGGCGACAAAAAGGTGATCTGTGCCTTGTCGGGCGGCGTGGACAGTTCGGTAACGGCCCTGCTGATCCATGAGGCGGTGGGCGACCAGCTGACCTGCGTCTTTGTCGACCACGGGCTGCTGCGTCTGGGCGAGGCGGAGCAAGTCGTCGCCATGTTCCGCGAGCATTACAATCTGAACCTGATCCATGCCGACGAATCCGATCTGTTTCTGGGCCGTCTGACCGGGGTGTCCGACCCGGAAACCAAGCGCAAGATCATCGGTGGCCTGTTCATCGACGTTTTCCAGAAATATGCCAATGGCATTGAAGGGGCCGAATTTCTGGCCCAAGGCACGCTGTACCCTGATGTGATCGAAAGCGTCAGTTTTTCCGGTGGCCCGTCGGTCACCATCAAATCGCACCATAATGTCGGCGGATTGCCGGAAAAGATGGGGCTGAAGCTGGTCGAACCCCTGCGGGAGTTGTTCAAGGACGAGGTGCGCGCGCTTGGCCGCGAACTGGGCCTTCCCGCGAGTTTCATTGGCCGCCACCCCTTCCCCGGCCCCGGTCTTGCGATCCGCTGCCCCGGTGAAATCACCCCAGAAAAGCTGGAAATTTTGCGCCGCGCCGATGCCGTCTACATCGACCAAATCCGCAAGCACGGGCTGTATGATGACATCTGGCAGGCCTTTGCCGCCATCCTGCCGATGAAAACCGTCGGCGTGATGGGCGACGGGCGCACCTACGATTATGCGCTGGCGCTGCGGGCGGTCACCTCGGTCGATGGGATGACGGCGGATTACTATCCCTTTACCCACGAGTTTCTGGGCGAAACCGCGACGCGGATCATCAACGAGGTCAAGGGCATCAACCGGGTGTTCTATGACTGCACGTCAAAGCCGCCGGGCACGATCGAACTGGAATGACCGACGATCTTTCGCCTTTTGATCATGCATTGAACCGGATTTCCGCCCGCGTGTGGCGCCCGTGATCCGGCTGCGCGGCCATCTGATCTGCCAATCGGCAGAGGAAGCCGCCGCTGTGCGCTGGCACCTGCCCCAGCACATCGCCGCCTCACGCAATGAACCCGGCTGTCTGTCCTTTGACGTGACACCGACCGATGATCCGCTGATGTTCGAAGTGATGGAAACCTTCCGCACCCGCGCCGATTTCGACGCCCATCAGGCCGGACCCGGGCAAGTCCGTGGTTTGATGCGACGCGCCAGATCCTGCGGGATTTCCGCGTCGAAGAGCTGCGTGATTGACCCTTTGAAAGCCAGATCCTTGAAAAACAATTTCATTTTTCGCCATCGTGATTTTGGCCTGTATTGGTCTGGCATGTTCTTTGAAAACCTTGCCGTCCAGATCGAGGCTGTGACCATCGGCTGGCAGGTCTATACCATCAGCCGCCTGA
>JANNBI010000006.1:0-1564 GCA_031385345.1 Paracoccaceae bacterium
GGCCATGTTGAACTTGACGCCGAAATCCTCTTTCGGTCCGCCGGGATTGTGGCTGGCCGACATGATGATACCACCATCAGTTTGGTTCAGCCGGATCAGATGGCTGGCCGCCGGGGTGGACAGGATCGCCCCCTGCCCCACGATCACCCGCGCCGCGCCATTTGCCGCCGCCATCCGCAAGATCACCTGCGCCGCCTCGGCATTGAAATAGCGCCCGTCGCCGCCCAGCACAAAGGTCTTGCCACTGCCGTCAGGGTTCCGCGCGCCCACCACATCGAAAATCGCCTGAACAAAGTTTTCCAGGTAGTGATGACCCATGAACACCGGGGTTTTCTTGCGCAGGCCCGAAGTGCCGGGTTTCTGGCCTGTAATCGGGGTGGTCTGAATGGTGCGGATCGTCATGGCGATGACCTTTCGATATCAGGGGTAAAGACAAGGACGGATTGCGCAGGCAAATCCAGAACTGCGGCCACGCTGTGCGCGGCCATCAGGGGTTGGGTGCTGTCCAACAGACAGCGCCATTTCGGCGCGGTCGGCGGTAGATTCAGCCGTGTCGCAGGTCCGCCGTTCAACACGATGAACAGGGCATCGGCGGCATCCGGCCCCTCGGCCGCCATGCGCAATTCGACCCCCAGACAGCGAAAGCCCGAATCGTGCCAATCACCCGAGGAAGGTTCGTTGCCATCCGCCCGCCGCCAGATCACATCGCGCAAGCCGTCGCTACGCTCGCGACTGTGCAGAAACCGGGTCTGGCGCAGCACCGGATGATCGCGGCGCAGCCCGATCAGCCGCGCCACAAAGGCCGAAAGCCCCTTGTCCTGCGTCGCCCAGTTGATCCAAGAGGTCGCGTTGTCCTGTGCATAGGCGTTGTTGTTGCCGCCCTGGCTGTGGCCCATCTCGTCGCCCGCCAGCATCATCGGCAGACCCTGCGACAGCATCAGCGTCGCCAGAAGGTTGCGCTTGCGCAGGTCACGCGCCGCCATGATGACGAGATCCGCTGTCGGCCCCTCGACCCCCATGTTGTCAGCATGGTTGTCGTCATGGCCGTCGCGGTTTTCCTCGCCATTGGCGAAATTGCGCTTGACCGAATAGGTCACGACATCCTGCAAGGTAAAGCCGTCATGCGCTGCGATGTAATTGACCGAGGACGTCGCCGCCCGCCGCGAATGGTCGAATTTCTCGGCCGACCCCAGAATGCGTCGGGCCAGTTCCGGCGCCAATCCCGGATCGCCCTTCCAGAACCGCCGCACCCCGTCGCGGAACCGGTCGTTCCATTCGGCAAAGGGCTGCGGATAGGCCCCGAGTTGATAGCCGCCCGGACCAATATCCCAAGGCTCTGCGATAAGTTTGACCCGCGCCAGAACCGGATCTTGCCGCACTGCGTCAAAGAACCCCGACCCGGCGTCAAATCCATGCGCCTCACGTCCCAAGACCGTCGCCAGATCAAAGCGAAAGCCGTCGATATGACATTCTTCCACCCAGTAGCGCAGGCTGTCCATCACCATCCGCAGGACCGGCGCATGGGTCAGGTTCAGGGTGTTGCCCGTCCCCGCATCATTGGCAA
>JANNBI010000015.1:0-16584 GCA_031385345.1 Paracoccaceae bacterium
CAGGGGCGGATGACAAGGGCGACAGGCGAAACGGGCTTGGGATACGGCTTTTGACCCGCCCTGCCAAGCGGCAATTGACATCAAATGTCCGAGTCTATTACTAAGGAAATAAGGAGAGCCCATGTCAAACCCCAAAACCCTGCTTTTGACCGGCGCATCGCGCGGGATCGGCCATGCCACCGTCAAGCGGTTTTCGGCCGAAGGCTGGCGCGTACTGACCTGCTCTCGTCAGCCGTTCGATCCGCGCTGTCCTTGGCCCAACGGGTTGGAGAATCACATCGAAATTGATCTGGCCAGCCCGGACAAGACGATGGAAGCGATCGAGCGGATCAAGGATAAACTGGACGGGCAGTTACACGCGCTGGTCAACAACGCGGGCATCTCGCCCAAGGGGCCGGGGGGCGCGCGGATGAACACTTTGACCACCGACCTGCGCAACTGGGGGCAGGTGTTCCACGTCAATTTCTTTGCGCCGATTGTGCTGGCGCGCGGTCTTATGGCGGAACTGTCGGCGGCCAAGGGGGCGGTGGTGAACGTCACCTCTATCGCCGGAACCCGCGTTCATCCCTTTGCCGGGGCGGCCTATTCCACATCGAAGGCGGCGCTTTCAGCCCTGACACGCGAAATGGCGCATGATTTCGGCGCCTTGGGTGTGCGCGTCAACGCCATCGCCCCGGGCGAGATTGACACGGCCATCCTGTCGCCCGGCACAGATAAGATTGTCGAGAAAATTCCGATGCGCCGTCTAGGCAAAACCGCCGAGGTTGCCGATGCGATCTGGTTCCTGTGTTCGGATCAATCCAGTTATATCTCGGGCACCGAGATAGAGGTCAACGGCGCGCAGCACGTCTGACCGAGTGGCCTAGACCGACGTCGCAATCACCGCGCGCAGGGTTTCCAGACCATCACCTTTTTCCGACGAAGTGACGATGATTTCGGGGTAGGCGGCCGGATGCTTGGTCAGCGCTGCCTTGACCTGATCGAAATTCTCGTGCCGCGTCGCCCAGTTGACCTTGTCGGCTTTGGTCATCACGACCTGAAACGTTACCGCCGACCGGTCAAGCAGTTCCATGATTTCCTCGTCCACCGCCTTCACCCCATGCCGGGTATCGATCAGCACGAAGGCCCGGCGCAGCGTCTGGCGGCCCTGCAAATACTGCTTCAGCAGGGCTTGCCACTTGGCCACAACCGCCACCGGCGCCTCGGCATAGCCATAGCCGGGCAAATCGACCAGAAACCGGGTCTCGCCCAAAGCGAAATAGTTGATCTCTTGCGTCCGCCCCGGTGTGTTTGACGACCGGGCCAGCGTCTTGCGATTGGTCAAAGCATTGATCAGGCTGGATTTACCGACATTGGACCGCCCGGCAAAGCATACTTCCAGCCGGTCCGCAGGGGGCAGGCCCGACATGGCCACCACGCCTTTGACGAAATCAACCGGCCCGGCAAACATCAGCCGCCCCGCCTCGCGGTCGGCAAGTTCGGGCTCGGGCGCATGGGTGAATTGCAGGCTCATACCAGTCTCCATTCGTCAGTCACCGCAATCGGGCCACCCTGCAAGACCGTGGCATAAACGCCAAAATCCTGATGGCCGTAGTTGCTTTCAAGGGCGCTCAGGGTATTGCCGGCCACCTCGCCGTTTTGCGGATCAACCGTGGTCGCAGAGCAGCGCGTGATCCGCTCTTCGATGCGCAGCACCGCCCCACCGATTGCAACCGCCCGCCCGATCCAGTCAAATTCGGCCCAAGGCTCGGCCCCGTTCAGCCACAAGTTGCCCCGCCACCGATCCACTGACAAATCCCGGCCCATCTGTGCCGACAACTGCGCCAAGGTTGCCAGATTCAAGATGGAAATGGACGGAAACGCGCTGTCCGTCAGTCCCACGCCCGTGCTGACAATCGCCACAGGCTGCGCCCGGTTCGTCGGGTTCAAAGGTTGCACCCAATCCAGAAACCGCGGCAGGTCGGCCGGATCATCTGGTTGAAACGCAATCTCGCCGCGTACCGGATGGCGCAGGGTGACGCGCCGCGCCTCCTCGTCCAATGCGGCCGTGATGGCCATCAGCTGCGGAGCTTTCGCCCCGCGCGCAAAATTCACACAGCTGTTCCAGCCCGGACCCAGCTTGGCGGCTTCATGGGCCACGGCCCAATGCCGGTCAAACGGCAGGCATTCCCCCGCCAAAAGACGAACGGACGCGAGGGCCTCGCGTCCGTGTCCTTTGATCGGGTGGCGGAATATCTGCGCCAGCCGCCCGGTCATTTTTTCGGACCCTTGGGTGCGGCCTTTTGCACAGCCTTTTGCGGGGGTTTGTTGGCATTTGCCACCGCCACCGGTTCCGCTTTTTTAAAGCCCTTGCGGATGTTGCCAAACAGATCAGGCTTATGGCCGTGACTGCGCATGATGGCATATTGCTGCACGAAGGTGATGGTGTTGTTGGTGATCCAATACACCACCAGACCGCTTGCAAAACTGCCCAACATGAACATGAACACCCAAGGCATCCAGGCGAAGATCTGCTGCTGTACTGGGTCGGCAGGCGCGGGGTTCAGCTTTTGCTGCAACCACATCGAAATGCCCAGAATGATCGGCAAAACCCCGATAAAAATCGTATGCGTCAGGCTGCCGGTGACCGGAGCGTCCCAAGGGAACAGGCCGAACAGGTTGTAAAGCGACGACGAATCCGGGGCCGACAGGTCATTCAACCAGCCAAAGAATGGCGCTTGGCGCAGTTCGATGGTGACGAATATCACCTTGTACAGCGCGAAAAAGATCGGGATCTGGATCAGGATCGGCAAACAACCGGCCGCAGGGTTGACCTTTTTGTCCTTGTAAAGCTGCATGGTTTCCTTTTGCAGCTTCTGCTTGTCGTCACCGCACCGTTCCTTCAGCGCCTCCATCTCGGGCTGCAACTCTTTCATCCGCGCCATCGAGACGTAGGACTTGTAGGCCAGCGGCAGCACCAGCAACTTCAGAATAAAGGTCAGCCCGATGATCGCGACGCCCATGTTGCCCACGGCAGCGTTCAGCCAGTGCAGCACGGCAAATATCGGTTTGGTCAGGAAAAAGAACCAGCCCCAGTCGATCGAATCGAGGAAACCGGCGATCCCGGCGGACTGATAACCCTTGATCGTCGCCCATTCCTTTGCACCGGCAAAGACTTGGTTCGACACAGCCACCGAAGCGCCGGGCGCTACGGTCATGACCGGCTGGCGAATTTCGGCCTGATAGATGTCGGCACCGGGGACGTATTTCGTCACCGCGGTCCAAGGCTTGCCCTGTTCCGGCACAAGGGTCGTCATCCAGTAATGGTCTGTGAAGCCGATCCAGCCGTCCGTGGTGGCTTCCATCACTTCGGCGGGAACGCCCTCGGTCGGCAGCACCGAAAGGCTTGCCACGTCGCCGTAATCGACCTCTTCGTACGTGCCATCCGTTCGGCGGATCGCCCCTTCATGCACGACGTAGATGTTCTGCATCTTCGGCAACCCGTGGCGCGCGATGATGCCATAGGGGTACAGGCTGGCCGCCTCGGTGCCGGTGTTGGCAACGGTATCGGCCACGGTGAACATGAAATTCGCATCGACCGAGATGGTGCGCGTGAAGGTCAGGCCCTTGGTGTTGCTCCAGGTCAGTGTGACCGGCGTTTCCGGCGACAAAACCGCTTCTGCCGGGGCCTGCCACAGGGTTTTGGCACCTGGCACATCCTCGGCTGTCAGACCCACGCCCGGCGCCCACCCGAACAGGGCGTAATAGGGTTGGGTCTGCCCGATCGGTGACAGGATCCGCACATTGGGCGAAGCCTTGTCCAGCGTTTCGCGGTAGTTGGTCAGCGACAGATCATCAATCCGCGCGCCCAGCAGCGAGATCGAACCGGAAAGTTTGGGGGTTTCGATCTTCAACCGCGGGGCCGCAGCCAGCGCCGCCGTGGACGAGGTGGTGTCGGGCGCTTCGGCTGTGGCACTTGCCGCAGGGGGGGCGGTATCAACCGTCGCCTCGACCGCCGCCAGCGGCTCTTGGGTTGCGAAAACATCCGGGAACAGCCAGGCGCCGCCCACATACCAAACCACGATGACAAAGAAGCTTAGCACCGTTGCCAGAAGCAAATTTCTGTTCTGATCGTCCATCTGGACCACCGCCAATTCTAAATTAGGTCAGCGGACCTTCAACGATAGGGGGCGGCAAAGGTCAAGCGGAATCCCCGTGATCATCAGGAAATCCACGGGTTTTCCCCGCCCCTTTGCCCACCCCCATGCCCGCCCCGCGCGTCCAAAAGCCTTAATCGGCCTAGCGCGCCTTATGGCCAATCGTGCGCACACCGCCGCGCCGGATGCGGAAATTCTCAATCCAGTCCAGCGTATCTTCAAAGGGCATGGGCCGCGCGATGCCAAAGCCTTGCACAAAACCGCAGCCCAGTTGCGCCAGCATCGTATGCTCACCACTGGTTTCCACGCCCTCAGCCAGGGTTTCCAGGCCCAATTGCTCCGCCATCGACAGGATGGCCGCGACCATCTTTTGCTGTTGCCGGTCCTCATTCACCCGGGCGACAAAGCTGCGGTCGATCTTCAACCGCCGCACCGCAAACCGCCGGATCGAGGTGATAGAGGCATGGCCGGTGCCAAAATCGTCCAGATCAATGCCACAGCCCATGGCCGACAGGGCGGCCACATTGCGGACGATCACATCATTATCGGTATCGGCCACCACGGTTTCCAGGATCTCAACCGTTAACCGGTCCGGGGTCAGGCCGAAACGGTCCAGTTCCCATTTCAGCCGTTCCGCCAGTTTCGGATCGCGCAGTTCGATCTTGGAGAAGTTGACCGCCACATTGGCAATCCGACAGCCCGCTTTGTCCCAGGCTTTCAGGGCGGTCAAGGCGTTGTTCAAGATGACCTCACCCAGACGGTCCGACAGGCCCAGATCTTCAATTTGCGGCAGAAACTGGCCCGGCGGGATCAGGCCGCGTTCGGGATGGATCCAGCGGGCCAAAGCTTCAAACCCGGTGATGGCGGCGGTATCGGTTGAAATCTGCGGCTGAAAATAGGCGCGGATCTGCCCATCATCCAGGGCCGCCGCCAGTTCATCCCGCGACGCTTCGCGGTCCGCACGGTGCCGCGCCATATCCGGTTGATAGGCCCGGATCGACCCCGCCCCGTGCCGCGCCGCCACATCCGCCGCCACCTGTGCGGCGTCCAGCAGCGCCTTGCCGTTTGGCGCTGGCGATCTTGGCCCGATGCAAAACCCGACTGAGGCGCTGACATAAACCCGAATGGCGTTCAATGAAATCGGCGCCGCAATCGCGGCCTGCAACCGCGCCGCGACCTGCACTGCCATCTCGATATCAATGCGGCGGGCGGCGGTCAGCGCCACGGCAAAGCCGCCCCCTTCAAGCCGCGCCACGATATCGCCTTCGCGCAGCGTCGAACACAGACGTTCGGCGCAACGTTCCAAAACCTCACTCTGCGCGGCGCGGCCGTGCAGATCGACCAGCTTGGCCTCTTGGTCGAATTGCACCACGAAACAGGCCGTGCTGCGGCCGGTCTGCGGGGATGCCGTCAGGATCTGGTCCAGATGCCTCAGGACCTGCGCGCGCTGGGCCAAACCTCCCAAACCGTCCCCCTGAGGCGGATCGGTAAAGCGAAACGCCCCGGCCATCGCAAACAGCAAAGGCGCACCAAGCGCCGCCATCATCAACCAGCCCTCACCGCCAAACCAGAACGCGCCCAGCGTCAGCGCCGGCAGGAACACCAGCCATTCTGGCCGTCGCAATTGGCCCGTAAGCCAACGCAACGCGGGTGAAATCTGATCAGCGATGGGCTGGCGCATCAAGAACCCCTCAAACCCTGCGCGAAACAGCGCATCCCGGTCAGGTTAGGCGGCGTTCCTGACCCCAAGGTTAATCCAGGGGCCAAAGATACGAAGCATTTGCTGCAAATTCCGTGCCATTCTGGACGGCGCACACACTCTCTAGGATTTTGGCTGCCAATCCCTCCGATGATCCAAAACCGCACTCGGGACGTACCTTTTCTACAGATAAAAGGTTGATCCCATGCGCCGTACTTTGCTTGCCGCCCCGCTTCTTTTGATCGCCTGCACCGGGACGCCGTCCCTTGATGATCCGGTCCTGACCGATCAGGATTTTGATCTAGAGAAGTTTTTCGATGGCCGGGTCGAAGCGCATGGCCAGTTTCAGGACGTTTTCGGCACCCTGCGCCGCCAGTTCACGGTGACGATCAACGGGCGATGGGACGGCGAAACCCTGCGGTTGGTCGAGGATTTTGTGTACGAAGACGGCGCGACCGAGCAGCGCATCTGGACCTTGGTCAAGACCGGCGACGAAACCTGGTCTGGCACCGCCCCGGGGGTCATCGGCACGGCCAGCGGCGTAGAACAGGGCGACCGGTTCAATTGGAAATACACGATTGATCTGCCAGTCCCCTCGGCCGATGGGCCGACCGAAACCATGCGGGTCGAGTTTGACGATTGGATGTGGCTTCAGGATGAAACCCATGTTTTCAACCGGGCTTATGTCAGCAAATACGGCGTGACCATCGGCGAGGCGCTGATTTCCTTTCGCCGTCTGCCCTAGCCGGGCCTTAGGATTGGTCGCGTTTCTGCGCCTCAAACTCCGGGTCGGACCCGGGCACCGGATCATAGCCATGCCCACCCCAAGGGTGGCAGCGGCAAATGCGGTGAACCATCAAATATCCGCCCTTGGCCGCGCCGTGCCGCTCCAGCGCGTCCAGCGCGTAAACCGAGCAGGTGGGCTGATACCGGCAGCCGTTGCCGATCCAAGGCGACAGAACCACCCGGTAAGCCCGCACAGGCAGCGACAAAAGATAGGCAGCGGGTGTCATGTGGCGGCCTTCGGTGGCATGTCCTTGTGGACTGCGCGCATCGCCGCCTCCAGATCGGTCAGCAGCAGGGCGTAATCGCGCACCACCGTCACCCCGGGCTTCGCAACGAGAACATAATCCCAGCCCGCCTGTGCCATCCCCGGCATGATCTGACGCACCAGCGCACGCATCCGCCGTTTGGCCCGGTTGCGCAGCACCGCATTGCCGATCTTCTTGGACGCCGTGAACCCGACGCGCACACCAACCGAACCATCGTCCCGGTCGCGCGCCTGTAACAGAAAACCGCCCGTGCCTTGCCGGCGGGCCGAGGCTGCGCGCAGAAAGTCCGGACGGTTTTTCAGGGTGGAAATGGTCGGAACCGCGCAAACAGAAACCGCCGAAGGCGCTCCGGTCGCTTCGGCGGTTGTGCCTTGGCCCGGATCCTGCGGCGGTGTCATGTTGACCTTCTGTCTATCGGCCCGAAACAGGCCGATCACAAAGTCTTAGGCCGACAGCTTCTTGCGGCCCTTGGCGCGGCGCGCCGACAGCACAAGACGGCCGCCTTTGGTGGCCATACGGGCGCGAAAGCCGTGACGGCGGGCGCGAACCAGGTTCGAGGGTTGAAAAGTGCGCTTCATCGCGGTCTCCATCAGACATGTGCCCCGAACCCCATCAGGATTCGGCTGCGTAAACTTGAAGTCCGTCCTTTAAGAGGCCTTTGCCCCCCTGTCAACGCGCCGCCTGCGCGATTTCTGCAACATTCCCGCGCCCGGCCCGGCAATTTCCGCCATGGCAAGGCTTAAACCTCCAAAACCTTCAACAGCGCGTGATGCCACTGGCTTTTCGACCCTCCACCGGGTCAACGTGCAGGCAACCACAGTCAAGAGGCCAGCCTTGCCCCATCCAATTCGCCGCCACGTCCCGCTGATCCTGATCGCCTTGGTCGCCGTTACCGGGGCGCTTTTTCTGCGCGACTGGCTGTCGTTTGAAACCCTGTCGCGCCACCGCGACACACTGTTGGCCTATCGAGACGCGCATTTCGGCCTGACCGTCCTGATCTTTTGCGCCAGCTACATTGCCATCGTCGCCCTCTCCTTACCCGGCGCGACCGTCGCCACTCTGACCGGCGGCTTCCTGTTCGGCCTTTTCCCCGGCGTTTTGTTCAACGTTTTGGCGGCCGGAACCGGCGCGGTTCTGGTATTTCTGGCGGCCCGCGCGGGGATTGGCGCAGATGTCTCAGCCCAGATCGCGGCACGGGGCGGGGCCGCGGCCCGCCTTCAAGCCGCCTTGCAGCGCAACGTCTGGTCCGCACTGTTGACCATGCGGCTGATCCCGATTCTGCCGTTCTTTTTGTGCAACCTTCTGCCGGCATTTGCGGGCGTGCGGCTTTGGCCCTTTGCGGCGACAACCTTTGCGGGCATTCTTCCCGCCGGGGCGATCTTCACCTCGATCGGTGCCGGACTTGGAGAGGTCTTTGCCAAAGGCGGCACCCCGGATCTGGGCGTGATTTTCTCTCCGGGCGTTTTGTTGCCCTTGGTCGGGTTGGCGGCGCTGTCCGCCCTGCCAGCGATCTTGCGTGCCTTTGGACGAAAAGAGGCCTGAATGACCACTCTGACCCCCGACCTTTGTATCATCGGCGCAGGTTCTGGCGGGCTGTCGCTTGCAGCCGGGGCCGCGCAGATGGGCGCGCGCGTGGTGCTGATCGAAGGCGGCCATATGGGCGGCGATTGCCTGAATTTCGGCTGTGTGCCCTCCAAGGCGCTGCTGGCCGCCGCCAAAGTTGCGCAAAACGCCCGGACGGCGGCTAGGTTTGGCGTGATCACGGGTGCGGTCACGGTCGATTTCGCTGCGGTTCACGATCACGTCCAGACTGCCATCGCCACCATCGCCCCGCATGACAGCCAGCAAAGGTTTGAAGGTCTTGGCGTGACCGTGATCCGCGCCACGGCCCGCTTTAGCGGTCCCAAAGAGGTGGACGCCGGCGGCACCCTGATCCGAGCCCGCCGTTTTGTCATCGCCACCGGCAGCCGCGCCGCATTGCCCGACCTTCCCGGACTGGACACGATCCCCTTTCTGACCAACGAAACCGTCTTTGCCCTGCGCTCCGCGCCGCGCCATCTGGTCATTCTGGGCGGCGGTCCCATCGGGTTGGAAATGGCCATGGCCCACCGCCGTCTGGGATGTGGGGTGACAGTGATCGAAGCCACCCGCGCGCTTGGCCGCGACGATCCAGAGGCGGCTGCGGTCGTTCTGGCCGCCCTGCGCGCTGAAGGCATAACGATTCACGAAGGCGCGCCGGTGGTCCGCCTGCGCGCGCTGCCCGACGGGCTCGAGGCCGTGCTGGGGAATGGAGAGATCGTGGCAGGCAGTCACCTGCTGGTCGCCGCAGGCCGTGCGCCGGTGCTGGACGCGCTGGATTTGCCCAAGGCAAATATCGCGCGCAATGCCAAGGGCGTTTTGGTCAACGCCAGCCTGCGGTCGGTCACCAACCGCAGGGTCTATGCCGTGGGCGATGCCGCGGGTGGGGCGCAGTTTACCCATGCGGCCGGGGCCCACGCCGGGGTGGTGATCCGCCAGATCCTGCTGGCCCTCCCCGCCAAGGCCGCAACCTCGGTGCCTTGGGTCACCTATACCGATCCCGAACTGGCCCAGACCGGCCTGACCGAGGCGCAGGCCCGCCAGACCTATGGCGCGCGCGTCGTGGTGCTGCGCGCCGACCTTGCCGCCAATGACCGCGCGGTCACCGAAGGCAAAGGCGCAGGTTTCGTCAAGGTCATGGCCGTCGCGGGTCGTCCGGTCGGGGCCACGATCGTTGGTCCGCAGGCCGGAGAGTTGATCGCCTTCTGGGCGCTGGCCATTGCGCAGCACATCAAGCTTTCGGCCATCGCCGGGGTGATCCTGCCCTATCCGACCCTGTCCGAAAGCGCCAAGCGTGTGGCTGGGGCCTATTTTTCCGACAAACTCTTTGATAATCCTCGGTTGAAGCAAATTGTGCGGCTGGTGCAGCGCTTTGTGCCCTAGATTGGGATCGGAACGGCGCACCAGACCGCCGACCACAGCGAAGGATGAACCGTGACGACCGCGCAAAAGGATGGCAATCGCGGCGGGTTTCTGAATTCGCTGTCCGGGCGGTTCCTGCTGCTGACCGTCGGCTTTGTCATGCTGGCCGAGGTGCTGATCTTCGTCCCCTCCATCGCACGCTTTCGGGCGGATTACTTGATGGTGCGGCTGGAAAAGGCGCAGCTCGCCTCATTGGCGCAGCTTGCCGCCGAGGATATGGTTACCCCCGAACTTGAAGCCGAACTTCTGGCCAATGCCGAGGTGTTCAACATCGTTCTGCGTCGCGATGAGATGCGGCAACTGGTTCTCTCCTCGCCCATTCCCGGCCCGGTGACGGCTGACTTCGACCTGCGCGATGCTGGCCCTTTCACCCTGATCCGCGATGCTGCCGCCGCACTTTTTGACACTGACGACACGGTGATCCGGGTGATCGGCAGCCCCACTCTCGACGCCGGGATCCTGATCGAGATCACCTTGCAAAGCGCCCCCCTGCGCGCCGCGATGATCGACTACGGCCTGCGCATCCTGATGCTGTCGGCCCTGATCTCGGTCGTGACCGCCGCCTTGCTGTTTGTCGCAGTGCGCCGCCTGTTGGTCATGCCGATCCGCCGCGTGGTGCGCCACATGCAGGCCTATGCCGAGGCCCCCGAAGATGCGCGCCGGGTGATCGTGCCCAATGCCGGCGTGACCGAATTGCGGCAGGCCGAAGAAGCCTTGCAAAGCCTTCAAACCCAATTGACCGGGGCCTTGCGCCAGCGCGAAAGACTGGCGCAACTGGGTGGGGCGGTGGCCAAGATCAGCCACGATCTGCGCAATATCCTGACCTCGGCCCAATTGTTTGCCGACCGTCTGGAAGGCAGCGCTGACCCGACCCTTGCGCGGATCGTGCCAAAGCTGGTCGGCTCCATCACCCGCGCCGTCAACCTGACCGAGGCGACGCTGGCCTTCGGCAAGGCCGAAGAGCCACCCCCGCGACTGACCCGCTTTGCCTTTCGCGGTCTGGCCGAAGAGGTGGTCGAGGCCGAAGGTCTGGGCCCCGAAGGCCCGGTTTCAGCCCTGATCGACATCTCACCCGCTTTGGTGGGCCGGGCTGACCACGAACAGCTGTACCGCGTCCTGTCCAACCTTGTGCGCAACGCCCGGCAGGCCATCGATGCCAAAGGCACCGGTGGAACGATCGAGCTGTCGGGCGGAGAGTCCGAGGCCGAATGGTGGCTGTGCGTCGGGGATTCCGGCCCCGGCCTGCCCGCCAAAGCGCGCGAGCATCTGTTTGCCGCCTTTCAGGGCGGCGCGCGGCGCGGCGGCACCGGTCTGGGACTGGCCATCGCCGCCGAACTGGTGCGCGGTCATGGCGGCAGGCTGGAGCTGGTGCGCAGCGATGCCGAGGGGACCGAGTTTACCATCCATCTGCCCAAGGGCGGGGTTTTGTCCGACGACCGGTAAGCCGCCGACCGGGCCGCAACAAATTCCAATCCGCCCGCCCATCTTCCCTTGCATTGCCCGCCCGAGGGCGCTAAACGCCCCTTCATGACGGACCCGTAGCTCAGCTGGATAGAGCATCAGACTACGAATCTGAGGGTCGGGCGTTCGAATCGCTCCGGGTCCGCCATTTCCCCCAAATCCTGCGAAACGCCGCCATCTACGGGCAGATTTGCGCCCCCATGACCAGCATCAGGGTCGCCGCCATCCCCAAACCGACCAACTCGCGCTGATCTGGTGCCCTGGAAAGCCCGGCCTGTTATCACCTCTACTTGATAGGTCGCGAAGGTAACACGGCCCGTCAAGTCTGACACGAGACTTAATCCCCTGCGCTGCGTCACAGAAAACCCTTCGGCGCCGAAGTCTCGCAACACGACCGACACCAGTCAACGTCCCGAACCAAAGGTTTGCCGGGGGTGGGTGCCCGTGTGTGACAGGGTATCGACAACCCGGCCCGAAGCGCTATCCTACCTTAACGTAATGACCCGCCACGCGCGTCCTTGCGACCTTTCCCCTTTGCACAAGAGACCTCGATATGTGCCGCATCTACGCCACTCAAACCCCTGACCGCTATGCGCTGACAACGCGCCGCCTGCGTCTGAACGGTCAAAGCACTTCGGTGCGTCTGGAAAACACCTTCTGGCATATCCTTGACGAAGTGGCGGCGGGCGAAGGCATGTCCATCCCGGCCTTCATGTCAAAACTGCATTCCGAAGTTCTGGAACTGCACGGAGAGCCAACGAACTTTTCTTCGGTTCTGCGCTGCACCTGCCTGATCTATCTGGAACGCATGGCCCCGGTTTCCATCGCTGCCGAGTAACTGGCCGGCGAACAATTTGTCGCCGTAGTAGTTGATTACTACCCGGCCCCGCGCGCCCCGACCTACGCTTTTCACGAAGCATGTCAGGGGACCGCATGGCAAAAGCAATACACTCAATGATCCGTGTCCTGAACGAGGCGCGATCTGTGGCGTTTTACCAGACCGCCTTTGACCTGCGCGTCGCGGATCGGCTGGATTTCGACAGTTTCACCCTGATTTACCTGTCCAACCCTGAAAGCGGGTTTGAATTGGAGCTGACGGTCAACAAGGACCGTACGGCGGCCTATGATCTTGGCGACGGTTACGGCCATCTGGCGTTTTCCGTGGCGGATGTGACCGCCGACCACGCGCGCCTGACCGCAGCGGGGCTGGCCCCGCGCAAGTTGGTCGATTTCGCCCCGGCGGGCACGGTGATTGCCCGGTTCTTTTTCATTGCCGACCCCGATGGCTATCAGATCGAGGTTTTGCAGCGTGGCGGTCGCTACGCGTGACCGCAATCCCGCTTCTGGGAGGAAGCGGATACCCAAGGCTATACCCAGGGAGGGGAAGTTATGACTCAAGAGGACAAGCGGGGGCTCAGCCGCCGTCAGCTTTTGTCGCGATCCATCGCGGCAGGGGCTACATTCATGGTCGGTGCGGGGTTTCTGACCGCACCGGACGCGGCCTGGGCGACCGAGGTTGCGGCGCTGACGCCGGAAACCATGGCGACGCTGGTGCAGATGGCGCGCGACATATATCCTCATGACCATGTGCCGACCGAATTTTATGTGATCGCCGTCAAGGGCTATGACACGGCCGAAACCGCCGCCGACATCGAGGCCGGGGTGGTCGCACTGAACGCAGCCGCCCAAGGGGCGGGTCACGCCAGCTATCTGGCCGCTGGATGGGAACGTGACCGCGTTGACCTGCTGCGCGGCATCGAACAAAGCGCCTTCTTCCAGCGCATCCGCGGCGGACTGGTGACCGGTCTTTACAACCAAAAAGCCGTCTGGCCGCTGTTTGGCTACGAAGGCGAGTCGTTCAGCCAAGGCGGATACATCGACCGTGGCTTTGCCGACATCAACTGGTTGTAAGGGGAGGACAGGATCATGGTTGCGAAATTTGAACTGACGGATGCTTCGGTTGTTGTCATCATCGGCACCGGGGCTGGCGGCGGAACTTTGGCGAACGAATTGGCGCAAAAAGGCGTCAAGGTTGTCGCACTAGAGGCCGGTGGGCGCTATCTGCCCGAAGATTACGTGAATGACGAATGGGAATCCTTTGGCCAGCTTGCCTGGCTGGACAAGCGCACCACCAGCGGCGACTGGCGCGTGGCGCGCGATTTCAGCGGCTTGCCCGCCTGGATCGTCAAGGCTGTCGGCGGCACCACA
Organism: Paracoccaceae bacterium; assembly: GCA_031385345.1. Lineage (GTDB taxonomy): Bacteria > Pseudomonadota > Alphaproteobacteria > Rhodobacterales > Rhodobacteraceae > CAIYZT01. Next base: position 13,557 of record JANNBI010000015.1, read on the forward strand.
ACCCATTGGGCCGGGGCCAGCCTGCGGTTTCAGGATCACGAATGGAAGGCGCTGACCAATTACGGCCGGGTTGACGGGGCCAACCTGCTGGATTGGCCGATCGACGGGCCGGAAATGGCGCCCTGGTATGATCTGGCCGAAGAAAAGATGGGCGTGACCCGCACTGGCGACCGTCCCGGTCTGCCCGGCAACAACAATTACAAAGTGCTGGAAAAGGGCGCTTTGGCCTTGGGCTATAAAGAGGTTCACACCGGCCGCATGGCGATCCAGACCCGCGATGACGGCGACCGCATCCCGTGCCAGCAGACCGGGTTCTGCTTTCAGGGCTGCAAATGGGGCGCCAAATGGTCCACCGCCTATACGGAAATCCCGGCAGGTGAAGCGACCGGCAATCTGGAGGTGCGCGAGCGCGCCCATGTCGCCCGCATCCTGCATGATGACGCGGGCAAGGTCACCGGCGTGGTCTATTTCGACGCCGAGGGCAAGGAACAGACCCAGATGGCGCGCGTGGTCTGCGTTGCGGGCAACACCATCGAAAGCCCGCGCTTGCTGTTGAACTCCGCCTCGCAGATGTTCCCGGACGGCTTGGCGAACTCTTCGGGTCAGGTCGGGCGCAATTACATGCGCCATGTGACCGGGTCGGTTTACGGCGTGTTTGACAAGCCGGTGAAGATGTGGCGCGGCACCACGATGGCCGGCATCATCCAGGACGAGGCCAAACTGGACCCATCGCGCGGGTTCGTCGGCGGTTACGAACTGGAAACCCTGTCGCTGGGTCTGCCCTTCATGGCGGCCTTCCTTGATCCGGGCGGCTGGGGGCGTGAGTTTACGACGGCGCTGGATTCCTATGAAAACATGGCCGGAATGTGGATCGTGGGCGAAGATATGCCGCAGGAAACCAACCGGATCACGGTGAACAAGAATCAGCCCGACCACTTCGGCCTGCCCTCACCCAACGTGAATTTCACCGACCATCCCAACGACGTGGCGATGCGCAACCATGCCTACAAACAGGGAATGGCGATCTATACCGCCGTCGGGGCGACCCGCGTGTTTCCGACGCCGCCCTATCCGTCAACGCATAACCTTGGCACCAACCGCATGTCGGAAAACCCGCGCGACGGCGTGGTCAACAAATGGGGGCAGACGCATGACATCGCGAATCTGTTCGTGTCGGATGGCAGCCAGTTCACCACCGGTGCCGCAGAAAATCCGACGCTGACCATCGTGGCGCTGGCGATCCGTCAGGCCGACCACATCGCCAGCGAATTGGCGGCCGGAACCCTGTAAGACCATCAAGGGCGGCGGATGCCGCCGCCCTTGCCAAGCTAAATCAAAAGCTAATTCAAAAGCCGTTTTGACGTGAATGCCCCGGCCAGTTAGCCCGACCCTGGGCACCCCCCCCCGGCACAGGTCGCAAGCCAAAGATGGCAGCGGGGTCAGACCTGACCTGCAGCCTCCAGATGAGTATAAATTGTGGTGCAACTTAGGCCCAACTGTCGAACCGCCTTGCTGATGCTGCCGCCCTCGCGGGACACAAGATCGCGGATGCTGTGGCATTGCTGCTCTTTCCGGGCGTTGCCGGTGCAGGTTGGGCAAACCGACAGGGGCCGACCTTCGCCATCGGGCAGGCCGTCAAGATCGTCCATATCAATCTGACCGCCCGCACAGCGCAGATCCGCCCGCGCCAGAACCGCGCTCAGTTCGTGGATTTTGCCGGGCCAGTCATGCGCCGCCAACCTGTCCATCGCCTTTGGGGTGATGTGGCGCGCGCGGCCATTGCCCGCCAGCCGCCGCAGGACCAGCGCCGCCAGATCGCTGCGCTGCCGCAGGGGGGGGCAGGTCGAACACATAGCCCACCAGCCGGAATCGCAGGTCGGCGCGCAACACCCCTTCCGCCACCGCGCTGGGCGGCGGCGGGCAAAGCCGCCAAGGCCTGGCGCAGAACAGAATCGTTGATCACCACGTCGCGATACAGGTCCGGCGCAGGCCGGGCCGCCGGGGCCGGGGTGGTCCCGCCCCGTCCCGCCATCGCAAAGGTCGCCCGGTCTGCCACGCAGCGCATCGAAACAGCCGACCCCATCCCATCGCGCACCCGCAACGTCTCGCCGGTCATCAGACGGCGGGCGAATGTGGTAAAATCGCTCTCAAACACCTGCGTAAAGTTGGCACCGATCGGCGGACCAAAGCCGGTCATGAAATGGCTGCCCCGCCGGTTCACCGTATGAATCCGGGAATCTTCATCCAGCGCCAGCATCCCGACCGACAATGTCCCCGGATATTTTGCCTTGGGGGATACAGCACGACAATCCGGTGGTCATGACCGGACCGGATCAGGCTGTTTTCGATGTTGCTGGCGGACATCTGCTCCAAAGAAGCCTCATGCCGCTGGCGCACGGTCGATCAGGAAGAGGCATCCAGCACCCCGGCCATCCCGCGCCGTCCGTCAAAGATCGGCATGGAAATGCAGGACACATCCTGACGCGCCCGCAAAAAAGCGCTCCGCCGTAAACCTGCGCCGGACGACAGGTTGTGATGCACAGGCCCGAGCCATTGGTGCCGCGCATTTCCTTGGTCCAGACCTAACCTGGGATCACCTCGCGCCCGGCATCCGTGTCGCCAAGCTGGCTGTCGGTCAGGGTGTCCGGCACCACACCGTCCGACGCGCCTAGCGCGATCATGAAGTTGGTTCCGGCGATCTGATCCTACAGAACCTCCAACTCCGGCCGGGCAAAGCGGATCAGGACACGCCCGGCATGAAATCCGTGACGGAAACGTACCGCGGCATCGGCACGGTCGATGGCAAGGTGGTGCAATACACCATGAACGGCGACCGACATTACCTGAAATACCGCTCGGATTTGTTTTTCAACCCCGACATGCAGGCAAAATTCAAGGCGGCCACCGGGTGGGATCTGACCGTTCCCGCGACTTGGGAAAAGGTTAACGAAGTCGCCGCCGTCTTTAACAATTTCGAACTCGACGGTGACGGCGCGCCCAACTTTGGTACCGCCGAAGTGACCAAGCG